>JAHKKM010000060.1 GCA_020027645.1 Pseudomonadota bacterium | reverse complement strand
TGTCTTGCAAGGAAAGCAAGGATCTATATCGAGCAGGATCGCGCTGCGGAACCAGCGACTTTGCCGGACGGCTGGACAACAATACATGAAAAGACAGCGGGCAATGTTCGGTACTCGCTGGTCAATGCGCAACAGGCCGGGGGAGGCGAACAATGAGCGTTGCAGCTATGTATCCGGGTACCTTCGATCCGATAACGCTTGGGCATGAAGATCTGGTTCGACGAGCGAGCCGGCTGTTCGACCGTATTGTCGTTGCTGTCGCCGCCAACCCAAGCAAGGCACCGATGTTTTCGCTCGAAGAGCGGGTCGCGCTCGCGAAAAAGGTACTGAAGAGTTTCGATAACGTGGAAGTTACCGGCTATGACGGCTTGACGGTCGACTTTGCACAGAAGCATGACTTGCAGGTCATCGTGCGTGGCCTTCGGGCAATTTCGGATTTCGAGTACGAGTTTCAGCTGGCGAACATGAACCGGCATCTGACCGACGATGTCGAAACGGCATTTCTCACGCCGACCGAGAAATACACTTACATTTCGGCGAGCCTGGTGCGCGAAATCGCTGCCATGGGCGGTGACGTTACCGAATTCGTCTCGCCCGAGGTAAAAGCAGCCTTGCGTCGACGGGTCAAGAAAAAGAAGAAGTAGGGAAATTCACCGCTGGCAGCGCTTACAGTAAAACGTCGAGCGCTGGCCGAGTACCACCGCCGCGATGGGTGACTTGCAGCGCCGGCACGGTTCACCTTCCCGTGCATAGACCTCGAGTTGTTGCCTGAAATAGCCAGGCTCACCGTCACCACCATAATAATCCCGCAAGGTCGTTCCGCCTGCCTCGATGGCCTGTTGCAGGACCGACCGGATGGAAGTCGCCAGCAGCTGCATTCGCGGCATTGCGACGCGATCTGCGCGGCGCAATGGATGGATGCCGGCAAGGAACAGCGACTCGCTCGCGTAGATATTGCCAACGCCGACTACAACGGCCCCGTTCATGATGAATTGCTTGATACTGATACGGCGCCCGCGTGCAGCCTGCCAAAGGTAGTCGCCGTCGAATTCTTCGCCGAGCGGTTCCGGTCCGAGATCTCGCAGCAACGGATGTTTGCCGACATCGTTGGTCCACAGCATCGAGCCGAACCGGCGTGGATCGCGAAAACGAAGTGCTTTACCGTCCTCGATCACGATGTCGACATGATCGTGCTTTGCGGCCGGTTCGCTGTGATCGATGATACGCACACTGCCGGACATACCGAGGTGCAGCAGCAGTATCCCGGCATCGGTATCAAACAGCAGGTATTTGGCGCGCCGGCGGATGGAATGAATAATCTCGCCGGGCAGAAGCCGGTCGATTTCGGCCGGTACCGGCCAGCGCAGGCGTCGTTCACGAACAACGACATTCTCTACCCGCATGCCCTCCAGCCACGGAGCGATGCCGCGGCGGCTGGTTTCGACTTCGGGAAGCTCGGGCATGTGTCTGGACCGTGTTTATGGCAAGGCTTTGTCAGAACTGCGATGTACCGCACACTATGCCAGCGGATCAGTCGCCCGCAACCAGGGCCGCATTCAGCCCGGTCAGCTGTCGCCGGTTGAACTACGACGCGGCATCGCCGGTCAGAGCCATTTCGTGATCTCTGTCTTGGAGCTGCCAACCGCATTGGCTATAGTGGTGGCACGGCTCGTCTCTTTCCGGAACCCTGAATGGACTACCTTTACGGCTTGCTGAACCTGACTTTCTGGGGATACATCCTCGCGACCGTTATCATGGTGCAAATCACGATGATGGCCGTTACGTTGTACCTGCACCGCGATCAGGCACATCGCGCGTTGGACCTGCATCCCGCGCTTCGGCATTTCTTCCGCTTCTGGATCTGGGCGACCTCCGGAATGTTGACCAGGGAATGGGTTGCCGTGCATCGCAAGCATCACGCTTATTGCGAAACCAGGGACGACCCGCACAGCCCGCAGATCTACGGAATTCGAAAGGTGCTCTTTGAAGGCGCTGAACTCTACCGTGCAGAGAAGGACAATCCGCAAACGATCGAGAAATTCGGTCGCGGTGCGCCCAATGACTGGCTGGAACACAACGTTTATCTTCGATTCAAGTACGGCGGCATCGTGCTGACGCTGGTGTCAGATCTTTTGTTTTTCGGTGTGCCGGGAATCATCATCTTTGCCGTACAGATGATGTCCATGCCGCTGTTTGCCGCCGGAGTAATCAACGGCCTGGGACATTACAGTGGCTACCGGAATTTCGAATGCGACGATGCCGCGCGTAACCTCATACCGTGGGCATTCCTGATCGGCGGCGAGGAGCTGCATAACAATCATCATGCTTTCCCGACTTCGGCGAAGTTTTCCGTGCGCAACTGGGAGTTCGATATAGGGTGGTTATACATCCGCCTTTTTCAGTTGTTTCGGCTGGCGAAAGTTCGCAAGGTCGCACCGAGACCGGTGCTGAAAGCGCGACCGAAGCCGCAGGTCGACCTGGACAATCTTCGCGCCATTATCGTCAATCGCATGCACGTTTTGCGGGATTACACCAAGCGGGTAACGCTCCCGGTATTGCAAACCGAACGCGCAGTTGCCGCCGGTAACACGGCTTTGCGCAAGGCCAGAAAGTTGCTGATCCGGCAGCCTCGCCTACTCGACGAACATGCAAAGGCCAGGCTTAGTGAAGTGCTGGCAAACAATGCTGCGTTGCAGACCGTGCATGATTTTCGTGAACGGCTCCGCGAGTTGTGGAGCGGTGCTCACGTCAGCAATGACAAACTGCTGGCGCAGCTGAAGACCTGGTGTGCGGAAGCGGAGGCCAGCCGAATAAAGGTTCTGCAGGACTTTGCTGCACGACTGCGCATGTATCAGCTCACGACCGGCTGATTCGCTCTGTCGGGCTCCGGATAGAAATCGCAGCCAAAAAAAACCGCCTTTCGGCGGTTTTTTTATTTGATCTTGGCTTCCTTGTAGATCACGTGTTTTCGTGCCACGGGATCGTACTTTCGGGTCTCCATCTTGTCGGGATGCAGCCGCTTGTTTTTGGCAGTTGTGTAGTAATGGCCGGTTCCGGCGCTGGAAACGAGTTTGATCTTGTCACGCATGGTCGGGTCCTCCGGAAAATCTAGACGCGCTGACCCTGCGCGCGCAGGTCGGCGAGTACTTTCTCGATGCCATGCTTATCGATGATGCGCAGGCCCTTGTGGGATACACGCAATCGCACGAAACGCTTCTCTGACTCGAGCCAGAAGCGCTTGTTCTGCAAATTCGGCAGAAAGCGCCGCCGCGTTTTGTTGTTGGCATGGGAAACGTTGTTGCCCTTTTGCGGGCGCTTCCCGGTTACCTGACAAACCCTGGCCATGATAGATAAGTCTCTGATTTTATATAAAGTTGCTCGCGAGGGGCGGGCAAAGAGCGGGACTTTATACCAGCATGCGCTGGCCTGATCAAGGTCCTGCCTGCCTATATCAGTCCACGGCTCGCCAGCGAGGTACAGGTCCCGTCGCCTATGACCAGGTGGTCCAGCAGCCGGATGTCGAGGAGCTCAAGCGCCGACTTTACGCGCCGGGTAATGCGCTCGTCGGCCTGGCTGGGCTCGGCGATCCCGGACGGGTGGTTGTGGGCGAGGATTATGGCCGCCGCATTGACCTTCAGGGCCTGCTTGACGACTTCCCTGGGGTAGACGCTGGTCCCGTCGATAGTGCCGCGAAACAGCTCCTCGAACGCCAGGACGCGATGCCGGTTATCCAGGTACAGGCAGCAGAACAGCTCGTGCGGCAGGTCCCGCAGCCTTGCCATCAGAAAAGCTTCGGTGTCCGCCGGGCTGCGTATGGGATGCCCTACAGGCAGGCTTTGTTCGTAATAGCGCCGGGCAAGCTCCGGGATGGCTTTGAGTATGCAAAGACGTACATCGCCAAGGCCCGGTTCGGCAGCAAGGAAGCTATGCTCGGTGTGCAGCAGCCGCCTCAGGCCACCGAAGCGCGTGATAAGGCGATCCGAGAGGTCCATGGCAGGGCCGGCATCGGGACCCCGCTGCAGCAATACTGCCAGCAATTCGACTTCGGACAGGGTAGAGGCACCGGCTTTCCGGAGCTTGCGTCGTGGCGGGTTGTCAGTCCTGGGATTTGCAGATGGCATGGACGCTCCCTGTCCGGCGCAGTTTGCTGGCGAAGGCTGCAAGATCGCGCGGAAGCCGGGCCACGGCAAGGGCCAAATCGCTGTGTTTTCGACTGTTTGCTGGAATTCCGGCGGTCCTACCGGCTAAGCTGAACGCATCAGGGCCAGCAGATCGCAATCAATGAGCGGAATGAAAATCATCTTGGGTGTGACCGGCGGCATAGCCGCGTACAAGGCGCCCGAACTGGTTCGCCGGCTGCGCGACCGAGGAGCCATCGTGCAGGTTGTAATGACCCGTTCGGCTCGCGAGTTCACCACAGAAACCGCGCTGCAGGCCGTGTCCGGCCGGCCGGTCCGTACTGACCTGTGGGATGGGCAGGCCGAGGCGGCCATGGGCCACATTGACCTGGCTCGTTGGGCTGACCGCATCCTGGTAGCGCCGGCAACGGCGGAATTCATGGCCCGGCTGGCGGGTGGATTTGCCTCCGATTTGCTTAGCACCTTGTGTCTGGCCACGACGGCGCCAATAAGCCTCGCGCCGGCAATGAATCACGTGATGTGGGCCAACGAGGCTGTACAAACCAATCGGCGATTACTCGAGTCGCGCGGTGTGCAACTGCTCGGGCCGGATGTCGGCGACCAGGCCTGCGGAGAATCCGGGCCCGGCCGAATGCTGCAACCGGATGCGATTGCCAGGATCGTTGCCGGCCCTGTCATTGTTAACGAAACGGCGACCACATCGTTGCGCGGCAAGACCGTCATGGTGACGGCCGGACCAACTCTGGAAGCGATCGATCCGGTGCGATTCATCAGCAATCGCAGTTCGGGGAAAATGGGTTACGCGCTGGCGAGCGCCGCGGCAGATGCCGGCGCCAAAGTCTTGCTGCTCAGCGGGCCGGTCAGCCTGCAAGCGCCGCCCGGCGTCGAGTGCATCAACATAGAGTCTGCGGAGGAATTGCATGACGCCGTGCACCGTCACATTGGCGAGGTTGATGTTTTTATCGGCGCTGCTGCAGTTTCGGATTACCGCCCGGCGAAAATTGAGCCAAACAAGATCAAGAAAATGCGTACGGAGTTACACATCGACCTCGTCAGAAGCCCTGACATCCTGGCTTCAGTTGCTGATCTGACCGACAGACCGTTCACGGTCGGCTTCGCTGCGGAAACGGAAAAACTGCGCGAGCATGCGCTGCAAAAGCTGGAGCAGAAAAAGCTCGATATGATTATTGCCAACCAAGTAGGTCGTGGCGTGGGGTTTGACCGCGACGAAAATGCGGTCGATGTTTACTGGAAAAACGGCAACAAGTCATTTCCGCTTTCTGCCAAGGCAGCGCTTGCCGGCGGTCTGATCGAACTCATTGCCGAGCGCTATGCCGCCAGCTATGGTGCGGACACACAAACCGGGTTGTCGGCCGTCGCGATCAGGGACTGACCAGATAATCGTGCGATCAATCGAGCTGAAGATTCTGGATTCGCGTGTGGGCGATTCCATTCCACTGCCGCACTATGCGACTGACGGATCTGCGGGCCTGGACATGCGCGCCTGCATCGATACGGCGTTGACTGTGGCACCGGGGCAGACGGTGCTGGTACCGACGGGGATCGCAATTCACATTGGCGATTCAGGTCTTGCCGCTGTCTTGCTGCCGCGTTCGGGGCTCGGCCACAAGCACGGCCTGGTATTGGGCAACCTCACCGGCTTGATCGATTCTGACTACCAGGGGCAGATTTTCATCTCTTGCTGGAACCGTGGGACCAAGGTCTACGAGGTTCAACCCGGCGAGCGCATAGCGCAAATGGTCTTCATCCCGGTCGAGCAGGTTGCTTTCGATGTTGTTGAAGAGTTTGGTGAGAGCGATCGTGGAGACGGCGGCTTCGGCCATTCCGGTCGCGGCTAATTGACGCCTTTCAGCGCCTTGAACCGGTCGATGTCGCCATCGAACCGGGCAACGATACTTTGCTCGTCTGCCTGGAATTTTTGGAGGTTCCGCTCGTGCCGGGCAATCGCTTCCTTGGTTGTGGTCATTTCATTGACCAGACCAGGATCGATCATCGGAGCATCCTCGTCCTCACTATATGGGCGGAATCCGGAAGCTTCGGTCTGCAATTCTTCCAAACGCCGCTGCAGATTGCGCAGGTACAACTCGGTAACCCGAGCCTGTGCCTGAAAAAGCTCTACACGACGATCGCGGTGCATGATGATTTCGTCGATCGACAGATACGTGGCGAGCAGCGCGACATCGGCGCGACGCTGAAGTTCGACCTTGACCCGCAGTTCTTCCTGCCGCTTCTCCTCGGCAATCTCTTCTGGACTCTTCTTGCCGCGCATGACATCGACGGTAATTCCGTGGTCATTGATGACCTGCCGTTCGATATCGGCGTACTCCGCCGGAATGCTGTCGCCGTAGTGAACGATTCCGTCACGGTCCACCCATCGATATAGCTTTTGAGTCTCGGCCGCCGGCGCGCCAAGAGACATCAGCAAGAGAGACATCGATGTGATCAGGACAAAACGCATGATGGAAATATCACACAGTTCGCTGCAGCCAAAGTAGGGACTGGTTCGCGTATTTGCAGCTTAGTTGCCGTGGCTCAAGCTGTAAACAGTTAGGTAAAAAATCGAAAAAACAAGTACTTAAGCAGCGATCCCGTACTTTTGCTGGTACTTCTGCACGGGCTCGAGGAATTCACCATATTCCTTGGACTCCTCAAGCAGTTCGATCAGGTCTTCGAGCTTGACGATACTGACGACAGGAATCCCGAGCGTTTGCTCGAGCTCCTGTACCGCAGACCGGGAATCGCGGCCGATTTCCTGGCGGTCGAGTGAAATGACGAGGCCTGCAACGGTAGCGCCGGCGGAGGTGATGAGCTGGCAGGCCTCGCGGACGGCGGTACCGGCTGTAATCACGTCATCGACTATCAAAACCCTGCCCGCAAGGGGGGTACCCACGATGCTGCCGCCTTCACCATGAGCTTTGGCCTCTTTGCGATTGAACGCATAGGCTGTGTCTATATCGTGGTGCTCGGCCAGCGCCGCTGCGGCCAGCGTAACCAGGGGTATGCCCTTGTAGGCCGGGCCAAACAACATGTCGAACTCGATTTGCGAATCGGCTATTGCCGAAGCGTAATAGCGACCCAGCTTTGCCGCCGCGTAGCCTGTCGAAAAAAGACCGGCATTGAAAAAATAAGGGCTTACCCTGCCGGATTTCAGAGTGAATTCGCCGAAGCGCAATACTTCCAATTCAAGAGCCAGCTCAAGGAATTGTTGTTTATAAGCTCGCATAGACTTGGACCGGATTACGGGTTCTGTATGATGGCTCGCCTTGTATTGCAGATTTATCGGCCAGTACAGAGGCCTTTCAGTATGCCAGAAATCTGAAAGGCATTCGAAAGTTGCTTATGTATTTTTGTATGCGCATATCGGCAGCATTTCGACAGGAGGAAATTTGTTTCGAGTCATCAGTCTGAATGCGAACGGGATTCGTGCAGCTGCCAAAAAGGGCTTTTTTGACTGGATGGCAGAGCAGGATGCCGATGTCGTGTGTATCCAGGAGACCAAGGCGCAGTTCCACCAGCTGACCGACCCCTGCTTTACGCCCAGCGGATACCACTGCTATTACGAGGACGCTGCAAAGAAAGGCTACAGTGGCGTGGCTATTTATACTCGGGCGATGCCCGACGACGTCATCCGCGGCTTTGGCGTGAAGGAGTTTGACGACGAAGGTCGTTACATCGAAGTGCGGTTTGGAGCACTCAACATCGTCTCCATCTATCTGCCCTCAGGTTCATCCAGCGAGGAACGCCAGGCGGCGAAGTTTCGCTTTCTCGATGTGTTTACGCCTCATCTGGACGAATTGCAGAATCGGAAAGCCGAGTACATTCTTTGCGGCGACTGGAACATTGCCCATAAGGAAATCGATCTGAAGAACTGGAAGGCAAACCAGAAGAACTCAGGATTTCTGCCCGAGGAACGCCAATGGATGGACGAGCTGTTTGGCCGGCGGCGGTATGTTGATGCATTTCGTGCAGTGAACGAAGAGGCAGAACAGTATACGTGGTGGTCCAACCGCGGCCGGGCATGGGACAACAATGTCGGATGGAGGATCGACTACCAGGTTGTGACGCCGGGTTTGAAGGACCGGATTCGCCGGGCGGAAATATTCAAGTCGGCCCGGTTTTCTGATCATGCGCCTCTGATCATGGATTACGAATGGGTCCGCGGTGACTGACATCGCGTCCTTGAATCCCGGCGCGCGGCAGTCCCTCAAGAAGGCGATTTTTAATCGGCGCATGTTGATCTGCGTCTTTACCGGTTTTACGTCCGGTTTGCCGCTTTACGTTCTCATTCAACTGGTGCCGGCCTGGCTGCGCGTAGAGGGAGTTGGACTGGCTGAGATCGGTTTCTTTGCACTGATCGGTTTCCCCTACACCTGGAAGTTTGTCTGGTCCCCCATAATGGACCGGTACACGCTGCCGTTCCTCGGACATCGCCGCGGCTGGATGGCCGTTACGCAACTTGCACTGTTGGTGACAATTGGCTCCATGGGCTTCATAAAGCCGGAGTTGTCGATTTGGACAGTGGCATCCTTGGCGGCCGCCGTTGCATTCTTCAGCGCCAGCCAGGACATTGTGCTCGACGCCTACCGTCGTGAATTGCTGCCGGATATAGAACTGGGGTTGGGCAACGCCATCCATGTGCAAGCCTACCGGCTGGCAGGCTTGGTGCCCGGCTCGCTGGCCCTGATTCTCGCGGACTTTTTTCCCTGGCAAATTGTGTTTGTGGTGGTAGCGCTCTTTATGCTCGTTGGTCTGGTGCTGACGTTGATTATCAAAGAGGCCATCGCCGAACCGAAACCGCCAAAAACACTACGTGAAGCCGTGGTGGAACCGTTTCGCGAGTTTGTTCAGAGACAGGGGCTACGGGCCGCAATGCTTATTGTGGCTTTTCTGTTTCTGTACAAACTCGGAGACAATATGGCCACAGCACTATCGACCGCCTTCTATGTGGACATCGGTTTCAGTCTGACTCAGATCGGTTCGATCGCGAAGTTTGCATCGCTGATTGCAGTCATCGTCGGTGGTTTGATCGGCGGTGTAATGATGATCGGGCTGGGCATCAATCGTGCGCTGTGGCTGTTCGGTGTGGTTCAGCTGGTCAGCATACTGGGATTCGCAGTGCTGTCAGACGTCGGAGCCAACCCGTGGATGCTCGGTACAGTTGTTGCTCTCGAATACCTGGGGGTCGGGCTCGGCACGGCCGCGTTTACGGCGTTCATAGCACGTGCCACGAATCCTGTTTTTGCCGCTACCCAGTTTGCGCTTTTCACTGCAATGGCCGCCGTACCCCGCACCCTGGCGAACGCTGTGACTGGCATTATCGTTGAACAAGTTGGGTGGACGACTTTTTACATACTTTGCACTGTTCTTGCTATTCCGGGGATGTTGCTGCTATTCAAAGTTGCGCCGTGGGACGGTGATACGGAGAAACAAACGCCTGCTGCCGCACAGGAGCGATGAAACCGCGCTCCAGCGGTTTCCTTAGGAAGGCACTGCATGAGTGAAGTCGTCGACCGGGCTGAAATACCATATATGCTCGCGGGGGACGACGAGCCATGAATGCAGCCGAATATCGGGAAGTGCTCGTAGCAAAAGTTGCAGATCTAAATGATCCGGATTGTCGGGAATTTAGAATCGGCGTTGGCGACTGGCCATTTCGTGGTTTTGTCGTACGTCGCGGAGACAAGGTCTACGCGTACCAGAATTTCTGCATGCACGCCGGGCATCCGCTGAACTATAAGCCGGATTCTTTCCTTACAAAGGACGGCACCCGGATCATCTGCTCGTCGCACGGTGCGCTCTACGAAATCGACAGTGGCGTCTGTGTAGCCGGCCCCTGCCCAGGGAAGAAATTGCGCGCGATCGCGGTCGAGGTAAGGGACGGTCGGATTTTTGTACGCGGGCCGGAGAGCGCTTGATCGCGATAACGCCTTCGATCAAGGCTTTCGCATCACTCGACCTGGTCGAGGAACTCCAGTGGGTCGTGCCATCCGGCAGGGAGCTCACCGCTGTTTTCGCCGGTGAAGTCTTCGGGATCCATGTCGACCGATCCGGACCAGTCGTCAGGCGCATCGACAGATTCGATCATTAGCAGGGACCACCGCTCAAAGTCCATCTCGTCAATAGTGCCGTCGAAGTACTGCAAATCCACCGTGGCGTCTTGTTCGTCGATTGCGACGACCTCGAAAAGACTACCGTTGCTTCGTCTGTACCAGTGCCCGATAACGGGGTTTGCGACAGCCATGTTCGTACCCTGCGCGGTTCGTTATTCAGAATTCCTGTGTGTGTTGCACTCCTGACTGCATTTATAAACCAATTGTAAGGCGGTGCAAGCCCGAATTAGGCGGCCAAACGGGAACTATTCGAGCCAGATTTGGCAGCTTGTTGATGTTTAATGTGAATTTTTCTCCAGGCGCCAATCCCAGATCCGATGACCCTTCCCGAGACCGCGTTTTTCGAACTTCGTCATGGGACGATCCAGCGCATTTTCACCTGCGTGCTCACTACGCTCGGCAATGCAGAAATGCCCATCGGACGCCAGGATCTCGTCAATGTGCAAAGCATAATTTTCCCAGTCGGTAGCAATATGCAGAGAACCACCGGGTGTCAGCTTGCGGGCGACAAGCGCGAGGAACTCCGGCTGCAGTATACGCCTCTTGTGGTGACGCTTTTTCGGCCAGGGATCGGGGAAATACAGGTTGATTCTGGATAAAACGTTATCGTGAATCTGCAACTGAAGGACCTCGAACGCGTCATGAATGATGATGCGAAGATTCGTAATGTTGGACTGCTTGGCGAGCATGAGGCAATGCCCAGCGCCGGGCTCGTGAACCTCGATGCCGATAAAGTCAAACTGTGGATTTGCCGCAGCCTGTTCAATCAATGACTCACCATTGCCAAAGCCTATCTCGAGAACGCGCTGTGCACGACGCCCAAACAGCTGGTCCAGATCCAGGTGAGCATGCGAGAACTCGACGCCATACTGCGGCCACAACTCCTTCAGTGCACGCTTCTGTGCGCCGGTCATCCGACCCGTTCTCTTGACGAAGCTTCTGATGGTCCGTATTTCTTGCATGCAATTGGCCAGTAACATTGAAATAGTGCTTCTGCCATTCTGGCAGCGATCGCGGATAATATGACGTCACATCTCAGCGTTCCCAGGAGCTTTCATGACTCATTCATCGGACGTTCAGCCCATTACTGTCAGTGAGTGGGATCCACGGCTCGCCCCTATCGTAGCGGAAATGCAAGGCCAACCGCTTAATGTACACAAACTGATGGCCAACAATCCGGAGCTGCTGCTGGCCTGGTGGAATTTTCGAAAGCATGTGGTAAGCGGTGGCAAGTTGCAGCAGCGCCATCGCGAACTGGTCATTCTTCGTATCGCGGTGCACATGAAGTGCTGGTATGAGTGGGCATCGCATGTCGACCGTGGGCTGAAGGCGCGCCTTTCGTCCGACGAGATTGAATGCGTACGACTTGGTCGTATCGCGACCCGCTGGGACCAGAGTGACGAACTTGTACTGCGCGCCACAGACGAGTGCTTTGACAAACAGAAAATCACTCTGGAAACGCGCAATGCAATGCGCGTTCACTTTACGACAGCAGAACTCATGGATCTGATCGCGATTTGCGGTGCTTATATCACTCTAGGCACTTTAATCAATACTTGGGGCCTCGAGCTCGATGAGTTCACCATTATTCCGGACAGCATGCACGAGAATTCCTGGTTGCAGGATTAAGTAGTCGCGGAGGTTCAATTTCTCTGTTCTGGAACTAGTCTGACAGCATATAGAACTGCCAGAGGTCCTCGCGGCTCATTTTGATGAAAGGCTTTATCGCCAGCTTCCCGGTCGGCCCTATGCTTTTTTCCAGAAATTTCATTTCTTCCAGTTTCGCCTTTGTCTCCTCGCCAGCCTTGTTCATGAAGCCACTTTCTCTCATCATCATCAGGCCCTTGGCTCGGATGGACAATTCAATGTGCAACCGCAGATAGCACAGGATGTCAACCACAACCGTGCCTTCAAATTTCTCCTTGAGTGAGTGCAAGTACAAGCCTATCTTCGAACTCGAAAATTCGCCGGAGTTGATGATGTGGAGGAGCTCAATATCGGCATCAAATCCAGACCCGAGCCAATCAGCAACGGACCTTTCGCTCTTCTGAAATACAAGAACCAGAAGCAACGGCAGCGCAATCAGTACCGTCAGCGTGTTAATTATCGGGGTGAAAAAGAAATGGTTGAATACAGAATGTGTTACCGA
>JAHKKM010000059.1 GCA_020027645.1 Pseudomonadota bacterium | reverse complement strand
TTTTTTTCCACCTTGGCGAGCTGGATGCGGCCGACTTCCGAGGTTGAATTGAGGTGCGTGCCGCCACAGGGCTGCAGATCGACACCCTCGATCTCCAGTAATCGCACCTTGCCAGCGCCTTTGGGTGGCTGCACGGACATGGTACGTACCAGCTCCGGCTTCGCGGCCAGTTCCGCATCGCTGATCCAGCGGCAAGACACACGGTGATTTGCTTCGACCAGGGCCTGCAGACGCTGGTTCACGTCATCCTTGTCGATCGTGTCCTCCATATCGAAATCGAGACGACTCTTGTCGGCAGATATGTTGCCCCCGGTAACGCCGTACCTCAGTACCGAGCCCAGCAGGTGCAGCCCGGTGTGCATGCGCATGTGGCGATAGCGACGTTCCCAGTCGATGTTTGCCGTGACCGCTGTGCCGGCTACTGGAAGGCTGCTGTTCTCAGCGACCAGGTGTTCGATCGAACCATCGCTGCCGTAGCGGGTGTCGATGACCTTGGTATTGCCGCCATCCCAGCGAATTGTGCCGGTATCGCCCGGTTGGCCGCCGCCCAGGGGGTAAAACACCGTACGGTCGAGCACGATGGCAGAGCCGGTCGTACGCAATACGACCGCCGCACACTCTTTCAGATAGGAGTCCTCGCGGAACAGGGATTCTGTCATGATCTTTACTCCGGCCCCGGCCCATTGTTTTTACTGGTGGCCGCAGGCGACGATATTCTTATATAACACGCTCCACCTGACCAAGTCCTGCGCATGCATCAATTATCAAAGTCCGACAAAGAATGGCCCGGCATCGGCCAAAGGGGACGCGCGTTTCTGAAAATGCACGGCCTGCGGAATCACTTTGTGATTGTGGATGGCCGCGCGCAACCGTTTCATCCCGACAGGCGGGAGATCGTTGCGATCTGCGATCCGCAAGCCGGTGTCGGCGCTGACCAGCTGGTCGTTATCGAAACCCCGGCACCCGGATCGCGCAAGGCAGGCGCGGTCGCATTCCTGCGTTTCTACAACGTTGACGGGGCCGAGGCGGAGGCCTGTGGAAATGCCACTCGCTGCGTCGGCTGGTTGCTGCTGGAAGAACGCGCCGTCGATACCGTTTTGCTCGAAACGAGAAACGGGGTTCTCGAATGCCGGCGCGTTGGCGACAGGCGCGTCAGCTGTGGCATGGGACAGATCAGCATGGACTGGAAAAGCATTCCGCTCAGCGAGGAACGCGATACCTGTCACTTGCGCATCGGTGACGGGCAGCTTCCGGATGCGGTTGCATTGAATATCGGCAATCCGCATGTGGTGTTTTTCGTGGACGACATCGATGCGTTTGATTTGCGAAAGTTGGCACCGCCCATTCAGGCGAACGCACTTTTCCCGAAACAGGTGAATGTGGGCATTGCGCAGATGCTCGGACCGGATCGCATGCGGCTCGCCGTGTATGAAAGGGCCGCGGGCCTGACCGAAGCTTGCGGCAGTGGCGCTTGTGTCGCTGCCTTTGCGGCGCTGGCGCGCGGCTTGACGGATGAGCGACAGATGACGATCGAGATGCCGGCCGGGGAGGTCGGGATTGTCATCTCGGATGACGGCATGGCGACGATGACCGGACCGGTGGAGTATTGCTTCAGCGGCTACCTGCAAGACCGATTCGGCGGAGAATGACCAATGGGCAAAAATGCGATCGCCGCGTTCTTAACTTCGTTAATACTGGTCGGCGGTTGCGCCGGCGATAAAGACGATAACGAGGACAAGGTGGACAAATTGTTTTCAGATTATTCCGGCAGCGGCATGCCCGGTGCCGCAGTACTTGTAGTGCGTGACGGCCGGCCGGTACTGACGCGGGTCTACGGCCTGGCGGATGTCGATAAGCAAATCGCCGTAACTGCCGACACCAATTTCCGGCTGGCATCGCTCACCAAGCAATTCACGGCGATGTGCGTACTGATGCTGGTCGATCGCGGCAAGCTGAGCCTCGAGCAGAAGATTACTGACGTGTTTGCGGATTTTCCGGAATACGGGCGCGGCATAAGCATCCGCAACCTGCTGCAGCACACGTCGGGCCTGATCGATTACGAGGACTTTGTACCCGAGGACTCCCCGGTTCAGGTGAGCGACCGCGGCGTGCTCGACATCATGCGGCAGCAAAGTACTGTTTACTTCGAGCCCGGCACGCAATACCGCTACAGCAACTCAGGCTATGCGGTATTGGCGATGATGGTGGAAGCGGTATCCGGCCAGTCGTTTGCCGGGTTTTTGCACGACAACATCTTTGAGCCACTCGGTATGAATGCCACGGTTGCGCGTCAGGACGGCATCTCCACCGTTAGCAATCGCGCCTATGGGTATACCGTCGGTGATTCAGGCGTCAGCGGGTCGGACCAGAGTCCGTGGAGCGCTGTGCTCGGCGATGGTGGTATCTATTCCTCGCTGAACGACCTGTTCAAGTGGGACCAGGCCCTGTATACCGAGCGCCTTATTCCAGCTGCGCTGTTCGAACAGGCGCTGACACCGAACCTCGAGAATTACGGATTCGGCTGGCGCATCGATGACTTCAACGGGTACCGGCGTATGTACCACGATGGCAGCAGCAGCGGATTTCGCAATTTCATCCAGCGCTTCCCCGAGCTTCGGCTTACCGTGATTGCGTTGACCAATCGCCGTGATCCCGAGGTGGACCCGCTCGCCGAGGCCGTTGCCAGGCTCTACCTGGACTCCGGATCCGGCACTTGACCGGCGGTCAAAACGTAGATCTTGCGTCGATCAGGATCTGAAAGTTGTCGATCGTTTCTTCGCCGTCCAGCGGAAACGCAAAGTCGATGTGCAACACACCTCCCTCGCCAAGCCGGTTGCTGCCCAGGCGCAGTCCAATGCCGACGTCGCGCAGCAGGCCAAGGTTGGCTGCGCCAACCGGATTGTCGCCCCAGGTTCTGCCGGCGTCGAAGAATATTGCTGCGCCGACATTAAACAGGCGCCACGGATACCAGTCCGTGAAAATCCTGTGTTCCAGAGTCAGCAATGCCTTGGCCTGGCCACCCTGGTAACGCAAGGGATAACCACGCAAGCCGCTGTCACCACCAAGGAGCAACTGGTTGTCAAGGTCGAGATTGTCACTGCCTGATGCGGTGACGCTCGCGTAGAACAGCTGGCCATCGGTAAGGCGCCTGTGAAAGCGGGTTTCCAGGAACAACAGGAAATTCTGCGTGTCGCCATCCTCAAACCGGCCGCTCAGGCTTGACGCTATCGTGAATGAACTTTTTTTGCTGGCTACAATTGCGTTAGTGAAGCTTGCATTGTAATGCCACGCGTCGACGCTCGAGCCGAAAGCCTCGGGTGAATAGCCGACCCGAAATGCAACCCGCGTTCCGAGAAAGCGATCCTCGACGCGACCGATCCTGTCGAAATTCTCGGCCGTAACGTAATCGTCCTCGATGGTTTCGAAACCCAGGTACGGATAGATGTACTTCCGATCCTCCGGTACCAGGGAAACCGGGTCCAACGTGAGCGGTGTCGGAGCGAACTCGTGGTCGTCATACACAACGCCGGTGAAGAATCGCCGCACCCAGCCGCCACTCAGGCCAGCCGAGCGTCCGGCAAACAGGTCGTGATGTTGCAGTGTGTGCTGAAAATCCGAAATAACTTCGCCGCGATCATAGAGTGGTTCGGTGAGATCCCCCGCCGCCAGTGCGAGGCCATGGGAGCGACGGCTGTCGAGGGAAAAGAACGGCCGGGCGAAGTAGAGCCGGTGATCGTAGCCGTCGCTGTTTTTGCCAATGCGAAACGCCAGGTGATCGCGCGAACCGCGAAAGTGCTTGTTCGCGAAGTCCAGCGTCATCGTGTCGCGGTCGACGGTCGACTTGTACTTGACGTGCAAAAGAACCCCGTTGCCGAAGAGATTCTGCTCCTTTACGCCCAGGCCCAGGTGATTTTCACCGCCTTCGCGCCCGGCGCTGATGCTGGGTGTGAGCGTCCAGACGTCGGTCGTGGACACCTTCAGATCGACAATGCCATCCTCAAATTGAATCGGTTCGATCTGTACGTCGCGAAGGTAATCGTTCTGCCGCAACAATCGCTCGGTTTCGTCTATCAGCCGCAACGAGTATTGATCACCTTCGTTAAAGAGCAATTGTCCCTTTATGACACTCGGTTTGGTGACGACATGCAGCGCATTTGCCCAGCGATACAGTGTCTTGTTCTCCTCGGAATTGCTGAGGTCGAAAATGTTGCGCGGCTCGACCGTGATCGTTCCGATGCGGGCATTCTGCTCTTCCAGCGCCTCGGGTGAGGGGATATCGCTGGCATTGACGCCAGGGTCTTGCGCGAAGCTGCTTGTGACAAGAAAGCCGGCGCCGGCCAACGCAGAAAAAAGTCGGCGAAATGCTCGTGATACCGGATTGCGGGTATGTGCCACCACACTATTCTACGCATCATTGCTGGCACCGGGGCAGTGCCGATAGCCGGCCAACGTTATCAACTATTGCTGAATCCACGCAAGAATGAGGACAGGTTGTCGCCGAGCCCGTCCGAAAGATACCCGCCTTCCTGGACCAGTACCGTCGGCAGTCCGATTGCGGCAATGCGGTGACCGATACGCTCAAAGCCTGCAGTACTGACGGCCAGACCTCGCAAGGGATCATCTTCGTAGGCATCCAGGCCGAGCGCAATCACGATGGCGCCCGGTGCGAATTTTCCGATACTGCTTATGGCTGCATCCAGCGTGCGCAGGTACACGTCATCACCGGTGCCGCGCGGCAATGGCAAATTCAAATTGAAGCCCTTTCCGGCACCGCTGCCGCGCTCTTCCGCGTAGCCCCAGAAGAACGGATAGAAACGCACCGGATCGGCATGAATCGAAACCGTAAAGACGTCCGATCGCTCATAAAAAATTTCCTGGGTGCCGTTGCCGTGGTGCAGGTCGACATCGAGAATCGCAACGCGATCATGCGTCGTACGCAATACGGCAGCTGCGATTGCCGTATTGTTCAGGTAACAGAATCCGGATGCGACTTCGCGTGTTGCATGGTGGCCCGGTGGCCGCGAAAGTGCGTAGCAGGAGGCATCTCCCGCAATCACTCTCTTTGCCGCGTGCGCTGCAGTGTGTGCACTCCACAAGGCGCTGTCCCAGGTATCGGCCGACACCGGGCTGGCCGTGTCGCAATGATGCCAACCGGCCTGTCCTGCCGCAGAGGCAGGGTAGCCGCCATCGCGCCGATCCGGATGTATGCCGGGCACGACTTCGCTCGAGCCGCCCTCGATGCGTATCCAGCGTGCATGAATGTTCTGCAGGTAGGTCAGGTAGCGCGGCGTGTGAACCGCGGCAATAAATTCGAGACCGTAATCCCCGGGTACTTCTGCGGTCAGGCCGGATGAGATCGCTGCTGCCAGCAGCCGGTCGGCTCGCTCCGGCACCTCGGGATTCGGTTGTGGCGCGCCGGAGGAAAAAAAAGTGTGGGGATAATGCTTCTTCTGTTTCTCCGTGAAAATAACCTTCATTCGCCGTCGACTCCTGCGGCCAGCGCAGCAAATGCATCACCGCTCGCCTGGTAGATGAGTTCGTCGTCCCGCACCTTCATGCCTAGCGATTCGTAGAATGCCTGCGCATCCGTGTTTTTGCTGTCGACCGCAAGCCGCAGGTGATTGGCACCGCGTCCGGCCGCAATCCGGGCGGTCTCTGCAACCAGCATGCGGCCGAGTCCGGTACCGCGCGCCTCGTCGCTGACATACAGGTCCTGTATGTACACACCGAGCGCGCCCAGCCATGTAGAGAAACTGTAGAAGAACAGGCAGATGCCAACAGGCTGGCCGTCTTGTTCCGCCAGCAGTGCCTCGAACGCCTGGCGTTTCGAAAAGCCGTACTCTATGAAGTCATCCACGCTGCTGACGACCTTGCGCTCATCGCCGAGCAACTCGGCCAACGCAAAAATCATCGCATACACGGTCTCGGCGTCATCGATGCCGGCAAATCGCATAGTAATGTTTTTGGTGCCGGTGTTCACTAATTCAACAATTCTTGGAAAAGGTGTCAGGAAAAGGTGTCAGGTTTATTTTCTGGCTTTGCCAGAAAATAAACCTGACACCTTTTCTGCAAATCTGACTTTGTCAGCGCCTTTCAAATGCAGCATCTCACGAGCTTCCTGCGGTGTTGCGATTTCATGGCCGAGTTCTTCGAGGATGGTGCGAATTTTTCGTACCTGTGCAGCATTGCTGGTTGCGAGCTGGTTTTTCCCGATCAGCAGGCTGTCTTCGAGGCCAACGCGAACGTTTCCGCCCATGATTGCGCCCATGGTGGCAAGCGGAATCTGCCAGCGACCGGCGGCCAGAACCGAGAAGCGGTAGTTGTCACCGAGCAGACGATCCGCGGTCGCCTTCATGTGCATGAGTTGTTCAGGCGCGGCATCGATGCCGCCAAGGACGCCCATTACAAACTGCACGAATATTGGCTTCTTGATAAGGCCTTCCTTGAGATAGAAGGCGAGCGTCTGAATGTGACCGACGTCATAGCATTCGAATTCGAAACGCGTGCCGAAGCGATCGCCGAGCTGATGAAACACCTGTTCGATGTCGGCAAAGGTATTCTTGAATACGACATCGCGCGTCGCATCCAGCAGTTTCGGTTCCCAGTCGTACTTCCAGTTCGAGTAACGGCGCTTCATGGGGAACAGGCCGAAGTTCATCGAACCCATGTTCAACGAACACATCTCCGGTTCGACCGCGACAGGCGCCGCCAGTCGCTCCTGCAACGTCATCAGCGAACTGCCGCCGGTGGTAATGTTGATGACGGCATCGCAGCCCGCATGAATCTGTGGCAGGAACTGCATGAACACGCCGGGATCGGCGGTTGGCTGGCCGGTCGCCGGATCGCGTGCATGCAGGTGCAGAATGGCCGCGCCGGCTTCCGCGGCCTCGATCGATTGCCTGGCAATGTCGGCAGGCGTGAACGGCAGATAGTCGCTCATGGTCGGCGTGTGGATCGAGCCGGTCACGGCGCAGGTGATAATGACTTTGTCGGACATCGATTGTTATCCGCTTCGCGGTGGCAGTTTCAGTTTGGCAATCATCGCGTCGAGGCTCTCGGTCAGCAGACCCATGATCTCGGCTATCTGATCTTCGTCGACGATCAGCGGCGGACAAATCATGAAGTGATCGCCGATCGTTCCGCCACGGGTCCTTCGTGAGTAGATTATAAGACCTCTTTTGTAGGCTTCCTCGACCAGTTCAACATGTGCATTGAGTTGTGGCGGCAAAGGCGCCATGGTTTTGCGATCGCTGACGAGCTCGAATGCCAGCAAGAGTCCCTTGCCGCGCACATCGCCGATGATCTCGTAGTGCGACATCAGGTTCTTTAGTTCGGATTTCAGCTTGTCTCCCATGACCCGCGCACGGTCGACGAGCTGGCCTCGTTGCAGGACTTCCAGGACCGCGACCCCGGCAGAGCAGGCCAGCGGATTCCCGGCATAAGTGTAGCCGTGTGCGAATCCGCCGTTGGCCATGACGGCATCGACGATGTCGCGCCGTGCAGCCATGGCGCCGAGCGGCGCATACCCTGCGGCAAATCCCTTGGCCATGCCGATGATGTCGGGCCGGAGGTTCCAGTGCTCGCACGCAAGAAATTTTCCCGTGCGCCCGGCGCCGGTCATGACTTCATCGGCTATCAGCAATACGTCGAACTCGTCGCAGATTTCGCGAACTCTTTTGTAAAAGGAATCCGGCGCAACCAGTGCGCCGGTCGAGGCGCCGCCCACGGGTTCCATGATGAAGGCGAGCACGGTGTCCGGACCCTGACGCAGGATTTCGGCGCGCAGGTTGTCCGCATAGCGTAGCCCGCGTTCTTCCTGCGACAGATTGTCGAAATCGAGGTAGCAGGTGGGCGCTGGAATTTTTGGCATGACGCGGATCATCGGCGCGAAAGGTTCGACGAACTGTGTCATGCCTGTGACAGCAACTGCGCCCAGCGTCGAGCCGTGATACGACGGAAATAGCGAGACTACTTTCCAGCGGCTGTCAGCGCGTTGCGTGATCGCATACTGGCGCGCCAGTTTCAGGCAACTCTCGATCGCTTCGGATCCGCCCGACACGAAAAATATCCGGTCCAGTCCCTTCGGCATAAGGGCCGCCGTCTGCGATGCAAGGTCCTCCGCCGCCTGGTTCTCGAAATGCAGCCGGTAACCGAAGGTCGCCTTGTCCATCTGCTTTTTCATGGCAGCGAGCACGCGCGGATTGGAGTGGCCGATGTTCGATACCATCGGCCCGCTGGAAGCATCGATGTAGCGGTTGCCATCCACGTCCCACAGATAGATTCCAGAGGCACGCGCGAGCCGTGGCCGACGCGCCGTCGACATATAAAACAGATGGCTCTTGTGTTTGTCGTTCATACAGGGCAGCAGTCCGGAAACGCGCCATTATACGTTGTCGGCACAGCTTCAGGATGCGTCGGCGAGTGCTGGAATGGTCTTTCGCAGACGCAGGTACATGGTTGCGTAAATGGTCATGCCCAGAAAGGCCGCCAATGCGCACACCGTGAAGACGCCATTGTAGCCGAGGCCCGCGCCAAGGGTGGTCGCAGCGAGGTTCGGTCCAATGATCTGGCCGAGACCCTGGGCGCCCGGCATCAACGAGGCAAAACTGCCGGAATGATCCACATTCGCGATGGTCGCCATCTGGTAGACGTCGACAAAAACCCACAAAAAGTTGAAACCGAAGACACTGACAAGGATGTTGATGTCATTGATGCCGAACGCGAGCATGCCAACGATGGTCACCATGGTGAGCAACGCGCCGAGCAGCGGGCGGGCAAGGCCGAAACGATTGCTCAGTACTGTCGCAATCAGGCAGCCGACAATACTTGAAAAAGACGCCCACACCAGTATCTGCCCGATCCATTTATCGGCAACGCCCGCATCGAGGCTGGCCAGTTCGATATACGCCCAGTACGCGCCTATGTTCGTATAGCTGCAAACAATGGCACCGAGACAAAGCCATGGGACATACATCGGCACATGGCGGTGCACGATATGATGTTCTCCGGTCCTCTCCGGAACATCGATCTCGACATCCAGTTTTTTCTCGGCGGGATACGGTGGAATCCAGTGAACCACGACCAGGCCGAGCGCGTAAGCAGCCATGAAAACAAAATAGATTCCGTTCATGGACAGCTGCGGCAGGATGTGCATTTCAAGCGCCTGCGAGAATGCAAAAGCAAACAGCATCAGGTTGTAGGCTCGCGCGGGCCGCGAACTGGCGCCGAGTGAGGCCACCGCAACCGCCGTGTAAATGCCGCTGCCGACGCCGGCGAGCAGACGCAGCCACAGCACTTCGTCGTAAGTTACGAATACCGTGCAAAGGGCATTGCCCAGGATTGCCAGGCTCGCACCGAACAGGATCAGGTAACGACGGTTGCTTCGTGCAATGACCAGCGATGTCAGCAGTGCGCCTAGGGACAAGCCACCCAGGTCGGCACCGGCAACCCGGCCGACCTGGACTTCCGAAAAGCCGAGGAGCTCCACCCAGGCGGTGCTGATAACCGGGATGCCGACCAGGACACCGTAACCAACCAGCGTCATGTAAAGGGACAACAGGATCGAACGCCAGGAATCGTACGGAGTCCGATGCCTCTCGAGCTGCGGAGTGGTGTCCGTGGTCAAGCAGGCCTAATCATTGCCTGCCACCTCGGCATACGCCCGCTCGATGGCTTCATCCTGTACGGCATCGAAGAAATTCCCGGCCGCCGTGTCATTGCCGGCCAGGAGTTCGCGGCTCGCGGAAAGATCGATCGACGCCTGTATTTCCTCGAGATCCATTCCTTTACTTGCCAGAGTCGACACCTGCCGGGTCAGCGATTCAAAATAAACACTCAGGTTGGCAATCAGTACGCGGTCGTTGAGTGCCGGTCCGTGACCCGGGACGATGATTGAGAAATCCAGGGTGTCGATGAATTGGAGCGCGGTGAGCCATTCGCGTGGATAGCCGTGCCCGCTGTACGGCATGACGTCCACCAGGTCGCCGGCGGCCAGAATATGCAGTTTCGGAAAATGTACGACCAAATCACCGCGCGTGTGGCCTCGTTGCGGGTAGACGGTAAACATTGCATCACCTGCATCTACACTATAGACGCCGTCGATGGTCAAAGTCGGGCCAGTGAAAATTGTATCGCGGTTGGCCTCCAGCCAGGCTTGCGCGCGGTCGACGCGAGCGGTTTGCGCAGCAAGCTCCTGGTCTGAAAATCGGCTTCCATCCAGTTTGATTCCGGTCGCCAGTTGCTCGCGAGCTGCGGGCAGCTGCTGCTGCAACTCGGCGACACGCTCAGCATGGGCACTCGCAGCTCGCTCCGGTATATCTACACCCTGGCTTACGTGGCCAAGTATCGTGAGCTCGTCACCGTATGTATGGAGATAAAGTGTATTACCCTGGGTGTGATCACCGTGCCAGTGCGTGTTGATCAGATAACGCACCGGTTTTCGGATCGTGTTTTTCGCGAAATCGATTATGGCCTGGACATCGGCTCGGCGTTCCTGCGCATCGATGACAATGAGGTAGTCGTGTGTTTCGACGATCAGCGAATTGCAGTCGTTAAAGCGATTGTCCGCGGGTTGCAACGCCGCCCACACGCCGTTTTGCAGTTCGCTGATTTCGATTGCACCGGCGAGAGCCGACAGCAGCAGGGCCGGCAAAGGCAGCAGTCGTCTGAACAGCATCAAGAACACCCTTAATCAGCGATCCGGGGTTTGTAATTTGACAAGAGCGTACCCGCTTTGTGAGCCTGGAGCCAACCAGTCGACCCTACCTGGGAATTTAATCGGAGAATTGAATCGGACCGTCGCATGCAGGATACTGGTACTGGTCAATCAAGCGGGGGCGGTGGATGAATATCTGGGATCCATTCCATCCGGTTGCCTATTTTCTGCACACGATCCTGGGAGTTGCCGGAATTCTCGGGGCGATTCTCGCGCTCGCCATGACAAAGGGCTCGAGTCGTCACATTCTGGCAGGGCGCACATTTGCCGTGGCCGCCACGGTTGTGGCAGGAACGGCAATTGCGTTCAGCTTTACTTCATTCGCGCCGATGGCCGTGGCGAGCGGCGTGATGACGCTCAGCGCCATCGGTAGCGCTTTCCTCGCTTTGCGCAGCAAGAGTCCGCGTATATCGGCCAGCGAAATGTTGACAACTTCATTGATGGCATTCACGGTGATCTGGCTGCTTGCCGGAGTTGTGATGTCCCTGCCACAAGGGGGCCTGTTGTGGATCCCGCCGCTGGTGCTGGCCAGTATGGCCGCCGCGCTCCTGGTCAATGACCTGCTCTTCATGCGGCTGGATGACATCGAACGACAGGTGAAAAGATTGCCACGTCATTTTTCACGCATGGCATTTGCTCTTGCAATCGCAGTGCATGCACCTGTCGTGGTCTTCGCTGATGACTTCAACATTCACCCGGCCCTGGCATTCTATGGCCCGCTGCTTATCTGGCCAGTGATTGTTTTCTATTTCAGGATGCGTTTGCGCAGGGGCCTCTATAACTCCATCGTCATGAATCGGGTAAATGGATCTGCACGATAGTCTTCAAAAGGCCCGCAGTACTCAAATCCGAATTTTTCATACAGGGCGAGCGCCGGAGCAAATGCAGGGCCCGAGCCGGTTTCCAGGCTCAATCGCGAGTATGACCGTCTGACCGCTACCTCGATGAGATGCGACAACATTGCCGAGCCGACTCCCTGGCCGAGGAACGAGTCCACCGTGCGCATCGATTTTATCTCGCCGTGAGTCGGGTCCAGTTCCTTCAACGCGCCACAGCCCAGCAGGCTGGATTTGTTCCAGGCCGTCCAGAATGTGATGTCCGGCGCCCGCAAAGCGGCCAAATCCAGGGCGTGAACGCACTGGGGCGGCGAGTTTCTGACCATCGCTGCGAGGTGTTCGGTCAGCAGCTCGGCAATTTCAGGACCGGAAAGATCGTCTTCGATAATTCTCATTGCAGAAACGGCGCGAAAAAAAGGTGTCAGGTTTATTTTCTCAGCAAGAAAATAAACCTGACACCTTTTTTTGATACAGACGCCTCTTTCAGGGATAGATACGATAGTCGTAAGGCGGTGCGTAGATTTCGTAGTGCGGCTGCAGAAACATCACGATATCGATCAGCTCCTGCACCGTCATGTAGCCGTTGTACACCGGCATCCTCGACTTGCCGTCATTTGACACCAGGTCAGAGGGGTAGCCCTTGGCCAGTTTGTGCGAGGGGTTGATAATGGCTGTTACCAGTTCGCCGTAAGTCTTGACCTTCGATACCTTGCCGCCAAGGTCTACGAATGGCGGATCCGCGCCGGGAACCGCCGGAAAGCTTTCTCCCTCGACCGTGTGACACTCGTAACAGTGCATGTAAAGGAACGCATCTCGACCGCGGGCGGTGTCGCCTTCGGGGAGACTGAAGCCCTTCTCGGACATGCGGTCGGACTCGCAGCCGGCGAA
>JAHKKM010000222.1 GCA_020027645.1 Pseudomonadota bacterium | reverse complement strand
CCGCTGCACGCAAGCATTGCCCATAAAACCGCCGAAGAAGACTGCGAGCTCATCCGGAAAATGGCTGTGCGCTACTCGGACGCCGAAATCGCGCAGGTGTTGAGCAAACTCGGCCGAAAAACCGGCAAGGGCAACCGCTGGACCCAAACTAGCGTGGGCATCGCCCGGCGAAAACTGGGTACCAAACCAGCGCCGCCCAAAGATCCGCAACTGTTCAACTCCATGCAGGCCAAACTGTTGCCGGCCACACAGCTCGTGCCATTCGCGCCTTACGAGATCCACAGGGCGGATCTGGACAGCGAGCCTATCGCCGGCATCGTCAAAACACTCCAATCCAGTGGCAAACTCATGCTGAAAGGGGGTTCGTTGGACAATCAACAGTCTCTCTTCTCGTAAAATCAACCGCTTAACAATTTTGTGTATTTAGCCCATGCAGTCATCCAGCAATACACATGCAGACGAGCGTTGAACTGAACAATGGCCGCTGCGACGATTTCCTCAAAAATTACACGGTCCTGCTGGGTGGAAAGCAGGTTTTCTCGATGATTACCATCAGGTGGGTGCCGCACCGGGCGACCTGGTCGCCATTCTCGAAGCGTTGAAGGAAGCCGGCTCGCTGCGCGCGGAACTCATCGTGATCTGAATCCGCGCGCCGATCGAGCGTAAGTGGAGGGTGGCTCGATCCCCTGGAGGCGACGTTCGAGACCTCCCGTTGATCATTCATCAGTGGTAGTCTGCGGCCGGATACAGGGCTCAACGGTGTTTGAACTTCCTATCCGCAATTAATTTCCTATACACTCAATCATTGACATGACCCAACCACTCGTGACGTGGTTGCAGAACGGAGGCTAGGGATCAAACGGTGGGCGAGGTGGTTACGAAGGGAGATGCCATGAGCCACGCCATTACGCATGTTGCAGATACGGCGCTATGGGTCGCCGCCTACCGTTCTGCAGAAACGAAGAAATTGCAGGCGCTGTTTCGCGATCCATTGGCTGGCACACTGGCCGGCGCACGCGGACACGAAATGGCGAAGAACATGCCCTTCCAACAATTCATGGAATGGTTCTTCGTCATTCGCACCGTGGCCATCGATCGGCTGATCGCCCGAGTGGTCGATCTTGGCGTAGATGCCATCGTCAATCTGGGCGCGGGTCTCGATACCAGACCGTATCGCATGTCGCTGCCGCGCGACTTGTGCTGGATCGAAATCGATTTTCCGCACACGATCGATTACAAAAATAGACTGTTGCACGCCGAGAAGCCGGTGTGCGAACTGGAGCGTGTCGCGTTGGATGTGCTGGACGTTGGCAAACGTCAGACATTCTTCGCTCGCTTGGGTTCCGAGTTTAAAAGCGTACTCGCGCTCACCGAGGGAGTGGTTCACTATCTCGCTGCGGAACAGGCGGCCTCGCTTTCGAAGGATCTACTGGCTGTTCCCGAGATTCGCTATTGGATCCAGGATTTTCGCCGCGGCGGCATCGGAGCGTGGGCGCCGCAACCCGTGCAAAAGGCTTTGCAGAGCGCGCCTTTCAAATTCGACGTCGCCAACTGGGTCGACTTCTTTGCCCAGCACGGCTGGTCCGTCCACGAAACGCTGTACGCGTACGATGAATCGGTTCGAGTGGGGCGCCAGCCGCGCCTGCCATTGTCCTGGCGCCTGATGTCCTTGTTCATGCCCGTTGCCGCCCGAAAAAAATGGCAAATGACCTCGGGCTACGTGTTGTATGACCGCTGCGAAGACAGTCTTTCATATCTTCAACCCTGACGAGGAGAGAATGACGTGACCGAACTATTCTCATTGTGGTTGCCGATCCTGGTGTCGGCGCTGGCCGTTTTTTTCGTCTGCTCCATTATTTACATGGCGCTGCCCTGGCATCGAAACGACTATCCGAAGCTCCCCGATGAAGCTCGGGTGATGGACGCGCTGCGTCCGTTAGCGATTCCACCGGGCGACTACTCCGTTCCGCGATTCTCGAACTGGGAAGAACTGATGTCGCCGGAATACATGGACACGCTGAATCGCGGCCCGGTACTGATACTCACGGTGCTACCGAACGGCCCGGCTGCGATGGCCCGGAACCTGTCGTTGTCCTTTGTCTACAACATTGTGGTGGCAATTTCTGCTGCCTACGTTGCGGGCAGTGCATTGCCCCCCGGCGCACCGTCCTTGAGTGTGTGGGAATTCGTCGGCATCACTGCCTTCATCGGCTACGCCTTGGCGCTGTGGCAGATGTCGATCTGGTTTCAACGCGCATGGAAAACGACTCTCAAAACGACGCTCGACGGCCTGATCTACGCGGCGGTGACCGCAGCCATATTTGCCTGGCTTTGGCCGGCCGCGTGATGAACGGCGGGTGAGCCGGCCTCGTTTCTCATTCGTGCCCGATGCGAATCTGTTGACCACGATGTCCACGGCTGTTTCGAGGTACCGACTCATTCGCCCCCGCGAAGTGCGAAGCTCGCAGTTCGTACTGCAGGAACCGTGGGAGAACTTCAATGCCACGTCCCGCAACGTCTTCGACACCACCGGCTATCTGACCGGTCAGGCTCGCGCGTCCTTGGTTCCGTCGGGCTTTCTCATCGTTGAAAGGGATGCCCAGCCCGTCTTGATGACCCCTTACTTCGTCTACTATGAACTCATGGACGACGGCATGGCGCCTGCCTGGACGCGCTCCGAGCGCATGCGTCGCTTCAAGCACCTGACCATTCCCTTGGGCATGCCTTTTGCGCCCGGGTTCAAATCGATCTATCTCGGTACCCCTTTCTCAGAGCCTGCCAATCGCTTCTTCACCAGGCCGGGTACCGACATCGGCGACCTTGCCGCCGATTCTGCAGTGTGTCGCGCTTACCTGCAGGGACTGCTGCGCCTGCAGTGGGAACACTTTGCTCCGCTGGTGTCGCATCTCAGCTTTGAAAACACACCGGGCAACGAGGCCTTTTTCTCGGCGATCCGATTTGAGAAGGTGAGTTGCTGGCCGGAGAACTATCTCGATTTCGCCGCCCTGCGCGCCAAAAAATGCCGGGGACTGATGGATCAGCGCGCTGCAACGGCCGCCAGGATCGCGCTGCTCGAAGCAATGGAGATCGAGAAAAAGGCGCTTGAGGCGACGCTGGCCGCCGCACTGGGCACCGATGCCACATTGGATTTTGCAGTCCACGAAAAAAAATATATTGCAGCCGCCGAAGCGCAGCTTCAGATTCAAAACCTGGAGCAAGGGATGCGCTGCGACGCCGTCAACGCCGACAAGAAAGCCAGGCCGCTGGGGGCAGCCCGCGAACGCCAGTCCCAAGCGCTCAGGGACAGCGGCTTTGCCTCATGGGAGGCGATCGCCCCATCTTTGCGAGAAAAGCTGTTGGAGTTATTGGCGACACGCCGCGCGCTCAAGGAAAATTCCTCGCTATTGCGCTCGGCGCGCGATGGCAAGCAGGGAGCGGAAGGGGCACTGGCGAGTTTCGAAGCCGCCAACCAGAAACTGGTCTTCGAGGACTACATTCAGAGCTTGGAGAGCGAAAACCACCGCAGCGTCTTGCGCCGCAACGTCAAGAAACTGGAGGCCAGTCAAGCCGACTATCCGGTCGAAGTATTGCGCAACCCCGCTGATATTCTGCCATTGGTCGGTGAGATGTACGCCGCTTACAATGCGCAATACGCCAAGGCCAAAACCCAGTGGATGAGAATGTCACCGAGCTACCTGCGGCATCTGGCGCAACTGCCCGGCGCCGAAGTGGTGGTGTGCTGGCATCTGCAGGGCGGCCGGAAGCAATTCGTCGGTTTTATCTTCAATCTGGACGGCCAGTTCAACCACCGCATGGGTATTGTGCCCGGGTACAACAATCCCGACGACGACCATCTCGTTTATTTCAGGCTGACTCTACGCAACATCGAAGAGAACATGAATGCCGGTCACGCCGGGATGTGGATCGCGCAGACGGCCTATGAGATGAAACGCCGGCTGGGATTCAAGCTGCAGCCGCTTTACGCCTATCGCCGCGGCGTGCCGCTCTTTTACTCCGTCGCGCAGTGGCTTTATCAACGCCTCATGGGACCCATCGCCGCTGGCGGGGATGAACTCTACTCCTACTAAAGAGATGAAGATCTGAGTACAAAGCTGAGTCGCCGTTGCTCACGCAGCTCGTCTGTGCCACATGGATCATCCGGTACCGAAAGATTCCCGACGTGAATGGTTGCGAATCCGGCCGCTGCCACGGCACACGGGCGTGAGCTGAGCGCCGGTAATGGTTGTCCGGTTGCCCGTAACCGGGGTTCGACTGCAACTTTTCTGATGCCGGGCGGAAGAATACCTCTACGTTGACGCACTGCGCCTTGTCTGATTTCAGTCCAGACTTGAACGAGTGCTGCGCGCGGCCGGCTGTTATCCAGTGCGCAGCGGCAAGGGCGATCGTGAACTCGCGACCGAGCCCTACGTCGTATTGAATTTCAATACGCCGGATTTCACGACTGCCGCGCGGTTGACCGACGGCATCAACAACCTGCTCGGGCCGGATACGGCACGTGCCATGGACGCGGTATCGGTGCGCGTGCAGGCGCCGGTGGATGCGAGCCAGCGTATTGCCTATCTT
>JAHKKM010000221.1 GCA_020027645.1 Pseudomonadota bacterium | reverse complement strand
CTCGAGGAAGGCATGGTCGCGGATTTGCGCTCGGCCAGTGTCAGTGAGCCTGACCTCGGCACCTGGCAACTCGCTGCCCCTGTGCGGCTGGCGATCAACGGTGAAAACATCGACATCGGCCCCCAGCAATGGGAAAACGGTGACTCGCGCCTGAGCGTTCCGAAATTCCGCCTCGCCGGTGAGCAAATGGACATTGAAGCGACCCTGGTCGCCCTGCCTCTCGGGTCCCTGAACGGCCTGCTGCCCGAGAACATCCACTTGAGCGGCCAGGTCGACGCCGACCTGCAGCTGAACCAGCTTGACGGGCAGCGATCCGGCAGCCTGATCTGGAATCAGCGCGATACGATGCTGCGCATCAAGCCGCCGCGTGAGGAGGCTATCGAGATCCGGGCTCCCGTCGTCAGCGCCAACTTTCGGCTGACTGGCGATGCGGCAGAGGGCCAGGCAGTGCTCGAGGTCGAACCCGGCATTCGGGCGTCACTGGACCTCGCCACGGACGGGCTTGCGAGCGACTCGGCATTGCGCGCCCGATTCTTGTTCAGCGGCAGCGAATGGGCCTGGATTTCTGCGATTTTCCCGGAGATCGACAATTTTAAGGGCGCTATTACCGCAGATGCTAGCGCAGTTGGCACTTTAGGCGCGCCGGCACTGCACGGTGAACTGCGCTGGCAGGAGGGTGAACTCGCCATACCGGTCCTGAACCTGCCGCTCACGAATATCGAGGTCACGGTGACCGGATCGTCTGCGGGTAACGCCAACCTGGTGGGCTCCGCCAAAGCCGGGCGCGGCAAGCTGACCGTGGACGGGAGCCTTGCCGACCTGTTGACCGACGATCGATCGTTCACGGTCCGTCTTGGCGGCCGGAAGGCCACGATCCTCAACTGGCCCGACTACCGGCTGACTGCAACCCCGGACCTCGTCGTCAACGGCAATCACGCAGGAATCAAGGTCAGTGGCAAGGTCGCGGTCGACGAGGCGAACATCTCGGTGAGGGAATTGCCGGAGGGCGCGGTAGCGCCTTCAGCCGATGTGACGGTGACCGGCCGAAGCGAGGCGCCGAAGACGAGCATCCCGTTGAGTGGCGAGGTCGAATTGCAGCTCGGCGACAGTGTGCATGTGCGGGCCTTTGGCCTGGACACGCACCTGGAGGGAGACCTGCGCTTTACGGCATCGAAAAAGCGCGAGCCGCGAGCGGAGGGAGAGCTCGAACTCGTCGACGGTATCTTCTCGGCCTACGGACAGGAGCTCAAGATCGAAAAGGGAACTATGACGTTCACCGGTCCGCTGGACGATCCCATTATCAATGTTCGGGCAATACGCGAAATCAACGGGCCGGAGGGCATCGTGATAGCGGGCCTCGAGCTTCGTGGCAGGGCACAAAACGTCACCTCGTCAGTCTTTTCCAGACCGGCAATGTCGGAGGCCGATGCTCTTTCCTATCTCGTCATTGGCCGCCCGCTGGAGGAAGCAACAGTCGCCGACGGCAGCATGCTGTCCGGCACTGCTTACGCACTCGGCCTTACGCAGGCGACAATGATTACGAACCAGGTAGGGCAGAACCTCGGGCTGGATCAGCTTTCGGTTGGGGGCAGCAATCAGAGCACTACTTCGCTGGTTGCCGGAAAGCAGGTCAACTCAAGACTTTACGTACGCTATGCCTACGGCGTCTTTACCGAAATAGGCAACCTGCTTTTGCGCTACCGGCTGTCGGAACGACTGACGATAGAGGCTGGCACCGGTGAATCGGAGTCGATGGATCTTCTGTACATGGTCGAAAAACCGTGAGTGTTTCGGCAAGGCGTCGCCTTCGGGCGGACCATGAGACGGCGACACGACGGTATGCCTTTCGAGCGAGTTAAGACTTCCGAGCGAAAAAGGCATGGCGGCGTGACGCCGGCGAACAGATACCGCGGTTCTTACAGATCAATCACAAAAGATCAATCCGCGACGGTCATCGGATCCCGACCGCTGATACTTGGGCGGATTGCCTCGCGAATAAAATCGAAACGATCGTTCCCAAAAAACATCCTGTCTCCGAGGAAAAACGTCGGCGCACCGAATGCACCGCGTGCAATCGCTTCGTCGGTGTTGGCTTTCAGCTGGTCTTTTATCGATTGCTCTGAGATGGCCTGCATGCTGGCATCCGGATCAAGGCCAGCCTCACCGGCGATTGTCGCCAGCACGGAATCGTCTCCGAGGTTTCGCTGTTCCACCCACATGGCATCAAAGAGCCGCCGGTGAACTTCCGAAAAAGTGCCCTCGCGCTGGGCGAGGAGTGCAAGCCGCAATGCATTCAAGGTGTTCTGCGGAAACAGCGGGTTCATCGTCAGCGGCAGTGCATAGCGCCTGGCCCAGTTGGCAATGTCGGCATGCAGGTAACGGCGCTTCGCCTCGACCGTGCCCGGCGGACGGTTTCCGGTTGCCTGCATGACGGCGCCGAGCAACATTGGACGGTAGACAATGTCCGCACCGTCGAGTGTCTTGAGCTGGCTGTCCGCCAGGTAGGAATACACACTGACGTAGTCGTAGAAAAATTCCAGCTTTTTACCCATCTTGCGAACCTGCTCAGACTGTTGTCATTGCAACGAACTTCGGACGGCGCTCGATGGTCCGGATCCACGCTCGAATTGCGGGATAGTTCGCAAGATCGAATCCACCTTCATCCGAGACATGCGTATAGGCAAACAGCGCGATATCGGCGATGCTGAAATTTTCCCCTGCCATGTAGGCGTTGTTCAGCAATTGTCTTTCCATTACGCCGAGCGCAGCATAGCCACCCTTTTTCTTGCTCTCCAGGTCCGCCTGTCTTTCCGGCGGATTGCCCAGATAGCGAATGATGAATCGGGACGTCGCTATGTAGGGCTCATGGCTGTATTGCTCGAAAAAGAGCCACTGCAATACCTGTGCGCGGCCGAATCGTCCCGGCCCGGCCAGCGCGTTGCTGTCTGCCAGGTAGCAAAGGATTGCGTTCGATTCTGCAAGGTAAGTGCCGTCCGGCAATGCCAGTAACGGAACCCTGCCGTTCGGGTTCATCGCCAGGAACTGTGGGGTGCGCGATTCGCCTGCAAGTATGTCCACTTCCTGCCAGGTATAGGGGATCGCAAGTTCAGCGCATAGCATCTGTATCTTGTAGCAATTGCCCGACCGCGAGTCGCCGTACACTTTCAATTTTTCGGTCATCTTTTCCTGTCCTGATTACCGGATCTTAAAGCAAGTAGCTCCTGCCGGCTCAAGCTGCGCCTCAAATAAGATGCAGCGATTATCCCTGTTGCGGGGATGCTGTAGAATCACAGGCACTGAAAACAAGCGCAACCAACAGTCCGGAGCAAAAGGTGACAAGACAGTTCGCGATTCGCAATCTCCTCACTGCACTGGCCGTTTCCGCGTTGGCAGTGGCTTGTGCAAGCCCGGCAATGACCACCAAGACCCTGCACGATCCGGCTTACGCCGATGCCGTGTTCAGTAACTTCCTGGTAATTGCTGTTGGAGAAAACTATGACGCCCGCGCGCAGTTCGAGCGGCAACTCGTAGCAGCCATAAGGAGCAATGGCGCAGCCGCGACCGCGTATTACACCATCGTCGGAAACAAGACAAAGCTTGCACGGGATGACATCAGCAAGGCGATCGGTGACGGCGGATTCGACGTAGTGCTGGTGACCCGGGTCAAGGGACAGGAGAGCACGGTCGATGTCGTCTCCGGTGCGCCCGATACCAAGACCACGCGCCGCAGCGGCACGGCATTCGATCTGTTCCGCTACGATTACGAGGAACTGAATGATCCCGATACGGTGGAGGTCAGCACGTCGGTGGTCGTCGTCTGCGAACTTTATGCCGCAAGCGAACAAAAGAGGGTTTGGGCCATCGAATCGTCCGCATCCAGCACCGATGGCACGGGAGTACTTATCGACAAGGAAGTTGAAACCATCATCCGGCACCTCAGGAAGGACAAACTGATCGGTGGCTGACCCGGCTGCCGCACGCTGTTTTCAGCTGACCCGCCCAACGGGACTGGCAGTATTCTCGCTTGCGCTGGCGTTGCT
>JAHKKM010000220.1 GCA_020027645.1 Pseudomonadota bacterium | reverse complement strand
TTCTGCTCGGCGGTCTGACATTGTTCCGTCGACTGCAGGGCTTTCGGCAATCCGTCAGTCGAAAGGATGCCGCCGGATAATTGTCTGTTCGCGGTCCGGTCCGGTTGAAATGATGTCCAGCGGAACCGCAACCAGTTCTTCGATTCGCGCCAGGTAGTCCAGCGCGTTTCGCGGCAGGTCACCAAAGCGCGTAATGCCGACTGTCGATTCGCTCCAGCCTGGCATCTCCTCGTAAATCGGACGACAGTCGGCGAATCGATCGACGATGACCGGCAGTCCGGCGATCGGCTGGCCGTCGATTTCATAGCCCACGCAAATCTTGATTGTCTCAAGGCCATCCAGCACGTCGAGCTTGGTCACGCACAGGCCTGAAACGCTGCTGTTGATGATCGATCGGCGCAATGCCACGGCATCGAACCAGCCGCAACGCCGCGGGCGACCCGTGGTAGAACCGAACTCGGCGCCGACACTGGCGAGATGCGCTCCCTGATCGTCAAACAATTCTGTTGGAAACGGTCCGGCGCCGACGCGGGTCGTGTAGGCCTTGACGATACCCAGTACGAAATCGAGGCTGCGCGGCCCGATGCCCGTCCCGGTACTTGCTGCCGCCGCTACCGTGTTCGATGAGGTGACGTAAGGGTACGTGCCGTGATCGATATCGAGAAATGCGCCCTGGGCGCCCTCGAACAATATGCTCTGGCCGCTTTTCGCCAGATCGTCCAGTATTTGCGTGACGTCTGCCGTAATCGGTGCGATGAGTTCCGCCGCACTCAATGCCTCGTCCAGTGTCTTGGCAAAGTCGACCGTGTCGGTCTTGAAATAGTTTTTCAAGAGAAAGTTGTGATAGTCGAGGATTTCCCCGAGCTTCGCCGCAAACTGCTCGCGCACGAACAGATCGCAAACCCTGACAGCGCGTCTCGCTACCTTGTCCTCGTAAGCAGGACCGATACCGCGGCCGGTTGTGCCGATCGCGGCCGTGCCGCGTGCTTTCTCCCGCGCAATATCCAGCGCCGCGTGCGATGGCAGGATCAGCGGGCAACCTGGACTGACCTTGAGCCGCTCGAATACAGGCACGCCGGTTTTGGTCAGTGTATCGGCTTCTTTGATCAATGCGCTGAGTGACAGCACGACGCCATTGCCAATCAGGCAGCGGACCCCGTCGCGAAGAATTCCGGAAGGTATCAGGTGCAATACGGTCTTCTTGCCGCCGATGACCAGCGTGTGGCCGGCATTGTGCCCGCCCTGGAAGCGCACGACCGCCGCTGCGCGGTCGGTCAGCAGATCGACGATTTTGCCTTTGCCCTCGTCGCCCCACTGTGTGCCGATAACAACTACGTTCTTTCCCATCGAAGCCATTCCCGAATTCATTACCGTATCAAGAGCAATGCGATCACACCGATCGTCATTACCGTCAGGCCGGTGCCACGCAGTTCGTTATCGCTGAGTTGTGCAATCCTTGCCACAGTTCTCCGGAAAAAATCCGGCCCGACGAAAGGGATCATGCCCTCGATGATCAGGTACAGGCAAAAGGCCGTCAGTATTTCCTGCCACATGAAATGCACTCAGTATGCGATTGCGCCAGACTGAAATTCAAAAGTTACAGACGATTGACTGTCAGGGACTGCCGTCCGACTGATTCAGATAGCGGAAGAACTCGTTGTCCGGATCGAGAATCAGGATGTCGCCCGGGCGGCCCATCGATTTCCGGTAGGCGTCGATGCTCCGGTAAAACGCATAGAACTCCGGGTCCTTGCTGTACGCTTTGGCGTATATTTCCGACGCGGTTGCATCGGCTATACCGCGGATCTTCTGGCTTTCGCGGTAGGCGTCGGCAAGGATAATCGTGCGCTCCTTGTCGGCCGTCGAGCGCATCTGTTCCGATATCTCGCGGCCTTCCGCGCGGCGTGCGGACGCAACGCGGGCACGTTCCTCGCGCATCTGCGCGTAGACGGAATTGCGCACATCATCCGGGAACTCGACCTGCTTCACGCGAACATCGATCAGTTCCACGCCGAGTCCCTGGGCCGTGTCAGTGGCCGTCGTCAGCATGTCGCGCATCAGCTCCACGCGTTCCACCGATATGGCTTCCTGCACGGATCGCTTGCCAAACTCTGTGACGATGGCGTTTTTGATGATCTCGGATAACCGGTCGTTGGCCACATCAAGATTGCCGCCGGTCGACGTATAAAATTGCACGGCGTCGACGATGCGCCATTTGACGAAGAAATCGACCTGCAGCGCGACACGCTCCGCGGTGAAGATACGCTCAGGCTTGTCTTCTATCGTCAGTATGCGCTTTGGGAATTTTCGAATGCTATGCAGTACCGGAACTTTGACGTGCAAGCCAGGCTCATAGCCAACCTGCACGACTTCGCCGAACTGCAGCTTGATCGCCAGTTCACGTTCATTCACAGTGAACAATGACAGGCCAGCGATGACCACTACCAGGCCACTGACAATAAAAATTGCAAATCGCCCATTACTCATTGCCGGGTCCTCCGGTCGCGATCGGCATCAGTTTCGGCTTGCGGATCGGTTGGAGCGCCCGGTGATTGTGTATCGGCAGCTCGTGAAGCGTCCTCGTCGGTCGAAGTTCGCGTTTCACCCCCTACCAGCTTGTCCAGTGGCAGGTAAATCAGGTTTCCGCTGCTCTTGGAATCGATCAGCACCTTCTTGGAGTTTGCGTACACTTCTTCGATCGCCTGCAGATAGAGCCGATTTCGCGTCACCTGCGGCGCACGTCTGTACTCTGTCAGGATAGCCTCGAAGCGGGATGCTTCGCCCTCGGCGTCGGCAATTACCCGATCATGGTACGCCTCCGCTTCCTGCAGAATTCTCGCCGCAGCGCCGCGCGCTCTCGGGATAATGTCCTTCGCGTAGGTATCGGCTTCGAGCTCGTACCGGTCGCCGTCGTTAAGCGCTTTCTGTGTATCGTCGACAGCCGCCTGCACGGCTTGGGGATAGTCGAGCTTCTCGAGGCTGATTGAAGTAATGGTCAAACCGGACTGATACCCGTCCAGCGTGTTCTGCAGGATCTCCTGCGTCCGCGGCGCTATCTGATCGCGCTGCTCAGTAACCAATATCTCGAGTGTACTTGTACCCACAACCTCACGTAACGCCCCTTCGGTCACATCCTGCAACGTCGATTCGGGGTCATCGACTTCGAAGCTGTACTTCACCGGATCGCTGCGCCGATACTGCACCACCATCTGGATGAAAACGTATTGCCCGTCTGCGGTCAGCATCTCGGTGCGAAACGGATAGTTGTTCACCGCTGTTACATAGACTATGTTCACATTCTCGATCGGGAACGGAAAGTGCCAGTGCAGCCCCGGCATTGTCGTCACCGAGTACGCGCCAAAACGCTGCACGATGCCGCGCTCTGCTTCATCCACCCGGTACAAACCGGTCAGGGTCCAGGCGATCAGCAACAGAATGCCAATGACCATGGCGCCGGACGATCCACCGGATGGTGCCTTTCGGCCGCCGCCAATAATACCGCTCAGCTTGCGCTGCCAGTTCTGCACGATCTTGTCGAGATCATTGGGCGCATCACCGGGTTTTTTCCACGGATTCTCGCCATTTCCGGAATCGTTCCACGCCATAGTCTTTTCTTGATGTCTCAGGTTCTATGCAATTGCAGGCTGCAAAGCCTGCGGTTTTTGTAAGATATCTGCGGGCAAGGCTTCGCGTTTAAGAAAACGCCGAAAACCCTGCTCCTCCATTTCAAGCTCGAGCACCCATCCGCCATCGTCCGAGGGTGTGTCCTTCAGTACAGCGCCCATTTCAAACAACATCGCGCGCAGCCTGCCCTGTCCTGGACTCAGGCGCATGATACCGTGCACTTTTCCTTTTCGCAGGCGATCCCCGATCGCCTTCAAAAGCAGGGGAGTTCCATCGCCGGTGCTCGCAGAGAGCCAGACTGCGCGCCCCTCACCCTTGAGATTATTGGTCACGCGGGGCTTCCGCTCGAGCTTGTCGAGCTTATTGTACACCCTAATTTGCGGCACCGTGTCCGCGTCCAGTTCCCGCAGTACCGCGTTGACCTGCCGAATTCTTTGCCA
>JAHKKM010000014.1 GCA_020027645.1 Pseudomonadota bacterium | reverse complement strand
TCGCTGAAGCAGGAATTGACCAAGCTCCGCACTGGCCGTGCACATACCAGCCTGCTCGACCATATCACGGTCGAGTACTACGGCAGCCAGGTGCCGCTCAACCAGGTGTCGAACGTAAATGTCGCGGATCCGAGAACGCTGACCATATCGCCCTGGGACAAGGGTATGGTGCAGGTCATCGAAAAGGCCATCCAGAATTCCGACCTCGGATTGAATCCCGCATCGGCCGGCACCCTGATCAGGGTGCCGCTGCCGCCGCTGACAGAAGAGCGGCGCAAAGACATGATTCGCCTGGTTCGGCATGAGGCCGAAAGTGCACGCGTCGCCGTGCGAAACATTCGCCGCGATGCGCTCGGCGATATCAAGGAACTCCTCAAAGAGAAATTGATCGGCGAAGACGATGAACGCCGTTCTAATGACGAGATTCAGAAAATTACCGACCAGCACATTGCAGCCATCGACAAGATTCTCGCCGAGAAAGAAAGCGAATTGATGGAAATCTGATGTGCTGGCAGTGAGCAACAAAGTCGCAACAGAAAAGGAAGAGCGGCCGAACGGCATTCCGCAACACGTTGCAGTGATCATGGACGGCAATGGCCGTTGGGCCAAGCAACGCTCGCTGCCTCGTCATGCTGGCCACCGCTCCGGGGTCAGCGCCGTACGCAGGACTGTCGAACATGCCGCAAAGCGCGGCGTCGCCGTACTGACTCTGTTTGCTTTCAGCAGTGAAAACTGGCGCAGGCCACAGGACGAGGTTGGCCGGCTGATGAAGCTCTTTCTCGAAGCGTTGCAACGGGAAGTGGATGAGCTGCATCGTAACAATGTGAGGTTACGCTTCATTGGTGCGCGACAGCAGCTGAACGAGGGCCTTTTGGCAAAGATCGATGCGGCCGAGGCCAGGACCAGTGCGAATACAGGGCTGATCCTGAATATTGCGGTCGCCTATGGCGGTCGCTGGGATATTGTCGAGGCGGCACGGGAACTCGCGGGAATGGTTGCCAACAATGAGATTTCGATCGCCGATATCGATGAAGACCGCTTTGCCGCGGCGCTTGCACTATCCGGATTGCCGGACCCGGACCTCTTGATACGCACCGGCGGCGAACAGCGCATCAGCAATTTCCTGCTGTGGCACCTGGCATATTCCGAACTGTGGTTCTGTGATCGCCTGTGGCCGGATTTCGGACCGGCAGAGTTCGACCAGGCGATCGCATTCTTCGCGCAGCGTCAACGCCGGTACGGACATACCGGCGACCAGGTCGGAGCCGCATAAATGCTGAAACAGCGAATTCTGACAGCGATTGTTGCGCTGATCGTCGTGGCTGCAATGCTGTTTCTGTTGCCGACGTGGGCGACGCGTCTGATCATCGCTGCATTGATGGTGGCCGCTGCCTGGGAATGGTCCGGTCTGTTGCCCGGGCAACTGCAGCAGGCACAGCGCGCGATGTATGTCGGTCTTATTGTTGTGCTGGTTGCTGGCGTTTTCTACCTGGTGCCGGATGGACCGAGCAGTCAAAAGTTTTTTGCGCTCGCATCTGCATGGTGGATGCTGGCTTTCGTCTGGCTGCTGCTTCATCCCACTCCGATACCGACCGCCGTTGGCTGGATCTGCGGCGCGCTGATTATCGTACCCGCATGGTTTTCACTCGACTGGATCTTCCTGCGCGATGGCGTGTCGCTGTTGCTGTTACTGTTGATCGTCGTCGGGGCGGATACAGGAGCTTATTTCAGCGGAAAGCTTTTTGGCCGGGTAAAGCTTGCGCCACGGATCAGCCCGGGCAAAACATGGGAGGGCGTTATCGGAGGCATGGTCGTCGTTTCAGCACTTGCCGTAATTTACGCCATGCAAACGGGCGGCAAATTGTCTGTCTACCTGCCGCTGTGCCTTGGCATCGCGGTCATTTCCATTGTCGGTGACCTGACCGTCAGTGTCTTCAAACGCCGGGCTGGCGTGAAGGACAGCGGCAGATTCTTTCCGGGTCACGGCGGAGTTCTGGACCGGATCGACAGTATCGCGGCAGCCACGCCGGTATTCGCGCTTGCGCTGGCGACAGGGGCAATAACATGACGCTTGTTCAGGTTCGGTTCATCCATGCCCCACTAGCCTCGGTGGGAACTGCGTTTGCATCGTTCAGTCTCATTGAAGGTGCACGCGGGCCTGCTGGTGCCGGTGCCTCTGCAACCGGAGCGTGCCGCTGTCTGTCGAAGGAGTGCTTGTTCCGATGACTGGCGCATTGATCAATCTGCTGGCGTTCATTGTCGCAATCAGCGTGCTGGTCGCGGTCCACGAGTTCGGCCATTACCTGGTCGGCCGGCTGTGCGGCATGAAGGTCCTGCGATTCTCTATCGGCTTCGGCAAACCGGTCCTGATGCGGGTCGCAGGAAAGGATCGGACGGAATATTGCATATCAGCGATTCCGCTTGGCGGTTACGTGAAATTTCTCGACGAACGGGAAGGGCCGGTCGACGCGGCCGATCAGGGCCGGGCATTCAATCACCGGCCAATACCGAGTCGCATCGCAGTGTTGCTGGCCGGGCCGTTCTTCAACTTCCTGTTTGCGATTCTTGCGTACTGGGCCCTGTTTGTTAACGGTGTGCCGACCGTGATACCGGCCGTCGGACCGGTGCAGCCGGGCTCCTATGCGGAAGCGGCCGGGCTGCAGTACGGGGACCGCATTGTCAAAGTGGGTGATCGACTCGCAGTCGACTGGGAAAGCGCGCTGGTTGCGATGCTGGATGAGATGGTCAGCACCGGCAGGGTACCGATCGAACTCGAAGCAGAAGACGGATTCGTGCGACAGACGGTGATTGTGGTTGGTGACGATGCTGCGCGTCTCACGGAGCCCGGAGTTCTCTTCGACGGACTGGGGTTTCGTCCCTGGCAGCCTCCGGCAGTAATCGGCTCAGTCGAACAGACTGGCGCCGCATTGGCGGCCGGGATCCAGGAAGGTGACCGGATCACAGCCATCGATGGGGAGGGAATCCTGAGTTTTGCAGACCTGCAGCGTGTGGTCAGTGCACGACCGGGCCGCCAGGTATCGATTTCGCTGGTGCGTAACGGCGAAAACGTCCAGACCGACGCCACTCTCGGCTCGCGCGAGGTTGACGGTGTCACAACCGGATTCCTCGGCGTCGGCGTTACACCGGCAGGATCGGACTATTGGTATGTCCTGAAGTACGGCCCGATCGATGCGTTTGTGGAGGCGATAGAACGGACCTGGATTTCGACAGCATTCACCTTGCGAATGTTCGGTCGCATGATTACCGGCGACGTGTCGATTCGAAACATAAGCGGTCCAATCAATATCGCACAGTTCGCCGGCGACTCCGCTGCACGCGGACTCAGCGACTTCCTGAATTTCCTGGCGCTAATCAGCATAAGTCTCGGCGTAATCAATCTGTTGCCGATCCCCATTCTTGACGGCGGCCAGATTGTCTACCAGGCGATAGAGTGGATAAAAGGCAGCCCACTGTCGGAGCGGTCACAGATCGTTGGCCAGCAGGTCGGGATCTTTGCGTTGCTACTCTTGATGAGTTTTGCCTTTTACAATGACATAGCGAGACTGTTGAGTTGACCATCGTCAGTTGCCATAACCATGACCGACTTCAGGGTTGCCTCGGCCAGGCCGCAATGTGGATGTCAATTCCGCAGCGCGTACTCCTGATTGTCACAGTCATGGCTGCGTTGGCACCCGCCAGGTTGCTGGCACAGGAATCGGTGGAGGGACTGGAACCAGGATCTGAGCAGGAAGTCGGGCAGGGATTCGAGCAGGAAGTCGAACAGCAAGTCGAGCAGGGAGACGCGCAGGGAGAGGGGCAAGGCGTCATCCAGGGAGATGACCAGCGAGGTGCACAGGGAGACGAGCAGAACGATGAACAGACCGAGGTTTCGGCAGATGCGCCGACAGTTGTGCCGGGTGTGGTGCGCGGTGGTGCGCTCAGTGACACTCGCGAATCCTTTGTCGTCCGCGACATGCGCGTCGAAGGACTGCAGCGAATTTCCGAAGGCACCGTCTTCAACTACCTGCCGATCAACGTGGGCGATACAGTTGACGGGACTCGAATTCAGGAAGCGATTCGGGCGTTGTACGATCAGGCGCTCTTTGATGACATCGAGATGCGCCGAGACGGGGATATCCTGGTAATCGTGGTCAAAGAGCGACCGTCGATCGAGGATTTTACGATCGAAGGCAATAAGGACATCAAGACCGAAGACCTGATGGAATCTCTGCGCGGTGTCGGATTGTCCCGCGGGCGAACTTTTGATCGATCCGTTCTGGACAACGTTCAGCAGTTCCTGAAAGAGCAGTATTACGATCGCGGCAAGTACGGTGTGGTTGTCGACACGGAGGTCGTTGACCGGCCAAACAATACTGTTCGTATCAGCGTCAATGTCAAGGAAGGCGACCGCGCGAAGATCCGGCAGGTCAACATCGTCGGCAATGCCTCGTTCCCTGACGAAGAAATCCGCGGTGATTTCAAACTGGATACGGCTAACTGGCTGTCATGGTTTCGCCAGGACGATCGCTATGCAAAGGAATCCATGAGCGGTGACCTCGAGACGCTTCGATCATTCTACATGGACCGGGGCTATGCCGACTTTCGCGTGGAGTCGACGCAGGTTGCCATTTCGCCGGACAAGAAGGACATCTACGTAACTGTCAATGTTCATGAGGGAGACCAGTACACGATCTCCAAGGTCAATCTTGTCGGCAAAATGGTGGTACCCGAGGCCGTCCTGAGAGGCATGGTTTTCGCACAGCCCGGATCGATATTCAACCTGCGGTTATTGACCCAATCGACCGAACTGATGTCTTTCCGGCTTGGCGAGGAGGGATACGCAAACGCCGAAATCGAACCGGTCCCTGAGCTGGACCATGAGAAGAAGGAAGCAGAAGTCACATTCTTCATTGATCCGCAAAGCCGTGTTTATGTCCGACGTATCAATTTCACCGGTATTGACGAAGTCAATGACGAAGTACTTCGACGCGAGATGCGACAGGCTGAAGGGGCTTACCTGTCGAACAGGCTGATCGAGCGGTCGAAGGTCCGCTTGCAACGACTCCCTTATATAGAGAAGGTCGAGGTTGAGAACAAGCCCGTGCCCGGTAGCCCGGACCTCGTCGATGTGGATTTCGACCTCGAGTATCGCATGCCCGGCCAGTTCAGCGGCGGCATCGGATACTCTGAATCACAAAAACTGATGCTGAACGGCAGCATCGTTCACACGAATTTTCTCGGCACGGGCAACCGCGTTGCGCTTGAGGCAACTTCGGGAAAGTATTCGAAGTACTACAACCTTTCGCATACCGACCCTTACCGCACCATTGACGGCGTGCGGCGCACCGTTTCGCTGAATTATCGCGATATCACTCAGTACACGTCTGCATCGTCGGACTTCTCGACTACCAGTGGCGGATTGACGGTGGACTACGGATATCCGATCACCGAATTCCAAAGCCTGAGTTTCGGCGTCAATCTTCAGCGCAACGAACTGCTTTCATCGACCAGTAGCACGAAACAGGCCCAGGACTGGGTGTCACATAACGGCGATCCGTTCATCACAGACATCGGCAGCGGCATTATCTTTTTCGGCACGAAGTTTGACAGTATCGAACTGCTGACCGGGTGGAGCTACGACAGCCGCAATCGAAGTCTTTTCGCCGACCGCGGATCACGTCACCAGCTGTTTCTGGGTTATACGATTCCCGGGAGCGACGTGGAGTATTACTCGGCCCGGTACAACGGGACCCGGTACCAACCGCTCTTTGGACGCTGGACGCTGGCATTTAATGCAGACATCGGCATCGGAGAAGCCCTGGGCGATACCACAGCCCTGCCGCCCTACAAGCAGTTCTTTGGCGGTGGCCCGTCGTCCGTTCGCGGTTACCGTGAATCCTGGATGGGTCCCCGCGACAGCTTCGGCAACCCCTATGGCGGTAATGTGTTGGTTGCAGCGCAGGCAGAGCTTATAATCCCCCTCCCGGACAAGTTTGCCAGCCAAGCGAGAGCAAGCGTTTTTTACGATATCGGTAACGTCTTCAATTCAGGCGAAGTCGCGTTTACGGACAAGCTTGGAAGCCCCATTGAATACAAGCCGGATCTTGACGAGCTGAGAACATCGGTAGGCATAGCGGTTCAGTGGCTGGCGCCGCTGGGGTTGTTCCGTTTCAGCTACGCCTATCCGCTCAACGACTACAAGGGCAATGACAGGTATTTTGGAGACGAACTGGAGCGATTCCAGTTTTCTATTGGTCAGGCATTTTAATTTTTGGACTTATTATGAATCTTGTAAAGCAAGCTGCATTTAGCGCAATTATTGCCATCGCATTACTGGCGGCCGCGAGCCAGTCGGCCACAGCGCAGGATCTGAAGATCGGCGTGGTCAATGTTCCAGTCCTGATGCAAAGGGCGCCGCAGGCGACCGTAGCGATGGATGCATTACAAGAGGAGTTTGCGCCGCGTCAGCGCGAGGTCCTGGCCAGGCAGAAGGAATTCGAGGATCTCAGCGAAAAAGTCCAGCGCGACGTAGCGGTAATGGGTGAGACCGAAAGGCGCAATGCTGAAAAGGACCTTCGCGACCTGCAACGTGAAGTTGCGCGTTTGCAAAACGAGTTTCAGGAGGACCTGAACCTGCGCCGCAACGAGGAACTGGGTAATCTGCAACGCGCCCTGCTCAAGGAAGTGCAGGAGTATGCGCAATCCGCCGGATTCGACCTTGTCGTCGGAGACGGTGTGCTTTACGCAAGCAACACCATCAACATCACTGAAAGTGTGCTGAAGGCCATGGAAGCGAACTTCCAGGCAGCTGGCAACTAGGCGGAACGCCAGCGTCCAGTCAACTGGAATGGCAATAAGCCTTGGTGAGCTGGCGACTCAGTTTGGCTGCGAGCTGATTGGCGATCCATCGGTTCAGGTCTCGCGCGTCGCAACCTTGTCGGGGGCCGACGCTTCCAGTATCAGTTTTCTTTCCGCGCCCTCCTATCGCCACCTGTTGAAGGAAACCAGGGCGGCAGCCGTGATCCTGCGTGCGGTCGACACCGGCATGTGCCCGGTCAATTCCCTGGTTAGCGATAATCCATACCTTCTGTATGCGCGTGTTGCTGCACTTCTGCATCCTCCGGCGGCAATGTCGGCGGCTGTCCACGCCAGTGCGGTGGTAGCCCGGTCCGCCAGTATATCGAGCAATGCGTACATTGGTCCGCAGGTGGTGATTGGCGAAAATTGTTTTGTAGGCAATGGCGCAATCATTGGACCGGGTTGTGTCATTGCCGATGATTGCCGAGTCGGGGCCGGGACACGACTGGTGGCTAACGTCACGCTTGGAGCCGACGTGCATATCGGTACGCGGTGCATTGTGCATCCGGGCGCGGTCATCGGCTCTGACGGTTTCGGCAACGCCATGAGCAACGCTGGTTGGGTCAAGGTGCCGCAGGTGGGCGGCGTGCGCATTGGCGACGATGTCGAAATCGGCTCCAATACGACGATCGACCGCGGAGCCATCGATCATACGGTCATCGACAACGGGGTCCGGCTCGACAACCTGGTGCAGATCGCACACAACGTTCGTATCGGTGAGCACACGGCCATGGCTGCAATGACCGGTATTTCCGGCAGCACGGTAATTGGCAAGAGGTGCATGTTCGCCGGCCAGACAGGTACCGTCGGACATGTGACGATCTGCGACGATGTCATTATTACAGGCAAGACAATGATCACCAAGAACATTGACAAACCGGGCACCTACGCTGGCGGCTTTCCTGCCGAGGAATCTGGCACCTGGAAACGTCAGGTCGCGCGATTTCGCAGGCTCGATGTGCTGGAATCGCGGGTCAGTGCACTGGAAGCACGCAAGGAAAATGAATGAATACCGAGTCTGGCGCGATGGATGTCCGAGCAATAATGGAACTGCTGCCGCACCGCTATCCGTTCCTGCTGATCGATCGAATTGTTGAATGCCGGCCGCGTGAATCGATAACAGCAATAAAGAATGTCACCGTGAATGAACCTTTTTTCCAAGGTCATTTTCCCGGGAATCCGGTGATGCCCGGAGTACTCATCATCGAAGCTATGGCACAGGCGTCCGGCGTGCTTTCCTACCTGTCGACGGGCGCGCGAAATCCGCGGCCGTTGTATTTTCTGGCCGGCGTGGACGAGGCCAGGTTTCGACGGCCGGTTCGGGCGGGTGACTCGCTGTTGATCAAGGTTGATGCGGAAAAAGAAAAAAGGGGAATCTGGCGCTTTGATTGCAATTGCACCGTGGATGGCGAAAGAGTTGTGTCAGCCAAGATCATGTGTGCGCCAGGCGGAGAATTGCAGTGATTCACAAGACCGCAATAATTTCGGATTCGGCCGACATAGCTGACGACGTGGAAATTGGTCCGTACTCCGTCATCGGTGACAGGGTCCGCATTGGCCGGGGTACGCGCATAGCCAGCCATGTGGTTATCAAAGGTCCAACGACCATTGGCGAGGAGAACCGTTTCTATCAGTTTTGCTCCATCGGTGACGATCCGCAGGACAAGAAATATGCGGGTGAAGAAACACGCCTGGAGATTGGCGACAGAAATACCATTCGGGAATATTGCACAATCAACCGCGGTACGGCGCAGGACGAGGGCATCACGTCACTGGGCAATGACAACTGGATACTTGCCTATGTGCACATTGCCCACGATTGCCGGGTTGGCAATTACACAATTTTTTCGAACAATGCGACCCTGGCCGGGCACGTGCATGTTGGCGACTGGGTCATATTTGCCGGATTTTCCGGCGCGCATCAGTTTTGCCACGTAGGTGCCTACAGCTTTCTCGGAATGTTTGCCGGCACCAGCCGTGACGTACCCGCCTACACGATGGTCGCGGGCCAGCCTGCAACCGTTCGCGGCATCAATACCGAGGGACTCAAGCGGCGCAACTTCACACCGGCGCAAATCAGCAACATCAAGAATGCCTATCGCATCGTGTATCGCAAGGGTAAGAAACTGAACGATGCGATTGCCGAAGTGGAAGAGCTTGCCAAGACGCAGCCCGAGCTCGAGATTTTTGCGAAGTCGCTGCACACGTCCGATCGCGGGCTGCTGCGGTAGCCAGCGGTGAGGATCGGCTTTGTCGCTGGCGAGACCTCCGGCGATCAGCTTGGCGCTGGCCTGATCCGGGAACTTCGGAAGATGGTTCCGGATCTGCAATGCGAAGGCGTGGCCGGTCCACTGATGCAGAGGGCTGGCTGTGACGCCTGGGAGCAAGCAGACGCGCTGGCGGTCATGGGCCTCATCGAACCACTCCGGGAGATTCCGCGGCTGCTGCGCTTGCGGCGCATGTTGTTCGAGCGATGGAGCGCACAACCACCGGATGTCTTTGTCGGTATCGATGCGCCGGATTTCAACCTGGGACTGGAGATGAAGCTGAAGGCCCGGTCGATTCCAACAGTCCACTACGTCAGCCCGTCGGTTTGGGCCTGGCGGCAGGGCAGGATCCGGAAAATTCGCAAGGCTGTAGACACTGTCTTGTGCCTGCTGCCCTTCGAAAAGAAATTCTATGATTCGCGCGGCGTCGATGCCGTATTTGTCGGTCATCCGCTGGCCGAATCGATGCCGTTGAACCCGGATCCGCAGGCAGCGCGACGCCATCTCGGCATCGACTCGACTGAGGTTGTTGCGATCCTGCCCGGCAGTCGCCGCAGCGAGGTCTCGCGGCTGGCCGAGCCGTTCGCCGCAGCCGCTCGATTACTCATCGACAGGCATCCGGAGCTGTCGTTTGTAGCGCCCATGGCAAGCTCGGAATTGCGGCGACTGTTTGAGAAGGTACTCAGTGAAACAGGGATTGGCGACCGGGTGTGCCTCACCGATGGCAATGCTCCACAGGCAATTGCGGCAGCCGATGTGGTAATGCTGGCTTCCGGCACGGCAACCTTGCAGACGGCATTGCTTGGCAAACCGATGGTTGTCGCTTACAAAGTGGCGCCGTTGACGTATTTCATTGCCAGGACATTTCGACTGTTTAAGACACCGTATTTTGCATTGCCGAACCTGCTGACCCCGGAACCGCTGGTCGCCGAGCTGATGCAGGGCAATGCGACACCGGAAAAACTCGCTGCTGCAGTCTCTTCGTTGCTGTCCGACAGCGATGCTCGTCAAAAAATTACCGCTGCCTTTGCGAATCTGCGCAAGGAATTGTCCCGGGACGCCGATCGTCTGGCGGCGCAGGCGGTGCTGGCACTGGCAACGCGGTCGTCGAGCTCGGGAGCGGCGCATTGAGCACAATTTGCGTTTCGGCGGCGACACTGGTGGCTGGCGTAGACGAGGCCGGGCGCGGCCCGCTGGCAGGTCCGGTGGTCGCCGCTGCAGTGATATTGCGCCATGACCGCCCGATCATCGGACTGGCGGACTCCAAAGCATTGACGGCTATACGGCGGGAAACGTTGTTCGACATCATCCGCCGCGATGCGCTGGCATCTGCCATTGCCTGGGCGGATGCCGAAGAGATTGATCGACTCAATATTCTGCAGGCGACGCTGCTGGCGATGCGCCGCGCCGTTCTCGGGCTTGTATGCCGCCCGGCGACAATCGAGGTGGACGGCAACAGACTGCCGGACTTCCGGGTCGGGCACTATGCGCCGCAGGCGCGGGCGATCGTCGACGGAGATCGCCACATACCAGCGATCAGCGCGGCATCAATTCTGGCGAAGGTCAGCCGCGATCGCATGATGCTTGCTGTGGATCGGCTACACCCCGAGTACGGATTCGCCCGGCACAAGGGTTACGGCACGATCGAGCATCGCGCCTGCATCGACCGGTTCGGGCCCTGCCAGTGTCATCGACGCAGTTTCAGCCCATTGCGGGACCGGCTCGACCCGGTTCGACGGCCAAACCCCTGAATTTCTGCGGCCGGAGTACCGGATGCTACACCGTCGCCGCATTGGTTTAGAATCCAGTGCAAGCGGCCGTCACCACCGGTGTCAGCCAAGTTCCCATCACCACTGCTTGCCAGAGGCCCTGCCTGATCGCCTGAACTGATGACCAGATCCTTTGCACACCTGCATTTGCACACCGAATATTCGATTGTCGATAGTACGGTACGCATTCCGCAACTGATGGAGCGGTGCCGCGAGCTCGGCATGCCGGTGGTCGCCATGACCGACCAGGGCAATGTGTTTGCAATGATCAAGTTTTACCGACAAGCGCTCGATGCCGGGATCAAGCCTGTCATCGGGGTCGATCTGCATTTGCGAAATCCGGACGAGGTCGAGCGGCCATACAACATGGTTTTGCTTTGCCAGAATCGCGATGGCTTTCGCAATCTGTCGCGGCTCATCACGCGAAGTTTTACGGAGGGCCAGTTCCGCGGCGCTCCCATGGTGCAAACAGACTGGATGACGCACGAGAATTGCAAGGGCCTCATTGCCATATCTTGCACTCGCAACGGTGATGTCAGCCGCAGCCTGCATGGCGGACATGTCAATGACGCAGCCGATCGCGTTGCCGGCTGGCAAGCAAAGTTCGGCAATCGTTTCTATCTTGAAATCTGCAGGACCGGTCGCAGCGACGAAGAACAACAGTCGCAAAAGCTGATCGGGTTTGCTGCCTCCCTTGGACTGCCCCTGGTTGCAAGCAATGACGTGCGCTTTCTTGAAAACAGTGATTTCGAGGCACACGAAGCGCGTGTTTGCATCCAACAGGGCCGGACGTTGAATGACGCCGACCGGCCGCGCAATTATTCGGACCAGCAGTTCCTCAAATCACCAGGTGAAATGCAAGGCCTGTTTCACGACATCCCGGAAGCACTGGATAACGCCTGGGAGATCGCGTTGCGTTGTAACCTGGAGCTGGATCTCGGGCAGTCCTTTCTGCCGGCGTTCCCGGTTCCTGACGGGCAGTCGACCGATGAATTTCTGGTAGCAGAATCGATCGCTGGCCTCGAGGCGTGTTTGCGCCGGAAGGAAGCTCACGGCGACCTCGCCGGTGGCAACCGGGAAGTCTTCGCAGCACCCTATCAGCAACGCCTGCGGACCGAACTGGCGGTCATTTGCGAAATGGGATTTGCAGGATACTTCCTGATAGTTGCCGACTTCATACGCTGGGCGAAGGAGCAGCAGATACCGGTCGGGCCGGGCAGGGGCTCGGGTGCCGGGTCGCTCGTCGCCTACGTGCTCGGCATCACTGATCTTGATCCGCTGCAGCACGACTTGCTGTTCGAGCGGTTTCTGAATCCGGAACGCGTTTCGATGCCGGACTTCGATATCGACTTCTGCATGGAAGGGCGCGATCGGGTCATCGAGTATGTCGCGGCGCGTTATGGGCGGGACCGCGTATCCCAGATCATTACATACGGCACCATGGCGGCTCGCGCGGTCATCCGCGACGTCGGGAGGGTTCTCGGGCAGCCGTACGGATTTGTCGACCGGGTGGCTAAACAAATCCCGTTCGAGATTGGCATGACGCTGGAAAAGGCGCTGGAACAGGACGATGAACTGGCGGCGATGTATCGTGACGACGAAGACGTCAAGTCGGTCATCGATCTGGCAAAGTCCCTGGAAGGGCTGGTGCGCAATGCTGGCAAACATGCCGGCGGTGTTGTCATTGCGCCTAACGCACTGACCGATTTTACGCCGCTGTATTGCGAGGAGAACGGAGCACACACCGTCACCCAGCTTGACAAGGATGACGTCGAAACTGCGGGGCTTGTGAAATTCGATTTCCTTGGTCTCAAGACCCTGACCATCATCGACTGGGCGGTACGGATCGTAAATGCAACCGAGAAATCGGCTGCGCTCGATATCCACTCGATACCGATGCAGGATGCATTGACCTTCGCATTACTGCGATCTTGCCGCACAACGGCGGTCTTCCAGCTCGAATCAAGAGGCATGCGGGACCTGATCAAGCGACTGCAGCCGGATCATTTTGACGACCTGGTGGCGTTGGTGGCGCTGTTTCGGCCCGGACCGCTGCAATCGGGCATGGTCGATGATTTCATCAGCAGAAAGCATGAGCTGAACAAAGTCGATATCGACTATCTGCATCCGGACCTGACGTCGGTGCTCAAACCGACCTACGGCGTTATCCTGTACCAGGAGCAAGTCATGCAGATCGCGCAGGTACTTGCCGGATACACTCTTGGAGGTGCCGATCTGCTGCGCCGTGCCATGGGCAAAAAGAAGCCTGAGGAGATGGCGAAGCAACGTCAGGTCTTTATCAGCGGCGCTTGCGAGCGAGGCGTTGCACAACCTACAGCAACACGAATTTTCGATCTGATGGAGAAGTTTGCAGGTTACGGCTTCAACAAGTCGCATTCTGCAGCGTATGCGCTACTCTCGTATCAAACCGCCTACCTGAAGGCTCATTATCCCGCGGCATTCACCGCCGCTGTAATGAGCGCGGATCTCGACAATACAGATCGCCTGGTAATGATCAAGGACGATTGCCGGCAAATCGGTCTGAAATTGCTGGCACCCTCGATAAACAGATCGGCTTACCAGTTCAGTGTTGCCGACCGGCAATCGATACTCTACGGACTTGGGGCGGTCAAGGGTGTCGGCAAGAGTGCGGTCGAAGCAATTGTTGCCGAGCGTGCCGCACGTGGAGGATTTCGCAACCTCACTGACTTCTGCCGACGCATCGATCTTGAAAAAGTGAATCGGCGCGCAATCGAAGCCATGATCAAGTCCGGTGCAATGGATGAGTTTGCTTCAACACGCCGAAGCCTGGTGAACCAGCTTGCTGCGGCACTGAAAAGTGCGGATCAGGAAGCCCGCGCCCGCGCAGCAGGTCAAAACGACATGTTTGGCTTGGCGTCTGCAGCGCGCGTCGACGCCGCTGTTGAAACCGTGGAACTGGCGGAATGGTCACAGCGCGAGCTATTGCTGAACGAGAAGGAAGCACTTGGGCTTTACCTGACGGGGCACCCGTTTGACGCCGTTCGAGGCGATGCTCAGTACTTTGTCGATGGCACGCTGGCAGACATCAGTTCGGAACCGCAACCGATGAGTAGTGGCGAACGCAGTTATGCACAGGCGCGCAGGGAGGTGACGGTTGCAGGGCTGATCATGGATATTCGCAAGCGCGGCAATCGCTTCACGGTTGTGCTCGACGACAATTCAGGCCGCCTGGAGGTCAGTCTGTTCAGCGAAGCGTTTCAGCAGTTTCGCCATCTGCTGATAAAGGACGAAATCGTGGTGATCAACGGCAGTTTGCGGTATGACGACTTCAACGGGGCCTGGCAGGTCAATGCGAGGAACATTCTTCATATTGACCGCGTAATCGAGACTCGCGCAAAGAGCATGATTCTGAACCTTGCACCGAACGGTACGGGCAAGGCGATATTGACTCAACTGCACGATGTGCTGCTGCCGTTTCGCAAGGGAAATTGCGATGTGGCTGTGCAGTACACAGGAAGCAGCGCTGCAGCGAGACTGAGCCTTGGTCCCGAATGGAGTGTGCGGCCAAGTCGGGAGTTGCGTGACAAATTAGTAGATTTGCTGGGCCAGAACAGTATTCGATTTGTCTACACTCCAGGTCGCGAGTTAATGTAGAGTCGCTGTTGACACAAATGCAGCTTTGAAGTATTGCGAATTGTTTTGCGGCAGGACGATTTGAAGCATGGATCTCAAATTTCTCGATTTTGAACAACCGATCGCCGAAGTCGAGGCGAAAATCGAGGAACTGCGATTTGTCGGTGATGATCCCGATATCAATATTGCAGAACAGGTTGCGCGGCTGAAGGCAGAGAGCAAGGCGCTGACCAAGAGCATCTTCTCCAAACTCAGTTCCTGGCAGGTTGCCCAGATTGCGCGACACCCGATGCGCCCGTATACCGCCGATTACCTGCAGTTGATTGCACCCGATTTCCAGGAATTGCATGGAGACCGGATGTACGCGGATGATCCGGCAATCATCGGTGGCATGGGACGCATCGATGGTCGTGTGGTCATGTTCATCGGCCATCAAAAGGGCAGGGATACCAAGGAGCGCGTGCGACGAAACTACGGCATGCCGAAGCCGGAAGGTTATAGAAAAGCGCAAAGGCTGATGCGGCTTGCAGAACGCTTTTCATTACCGATAGTGACTTTAATCGATACGCCAGGAGCGTATCCCGGAGTTGGCGCAGAAGAACGCGGCCAGAGCGAAGCGATTGCCTACAGCCTGTACCTGATGTCGGGGCTGCGTACACCGATTATCAATGTGGTCATTGGCGAGGGTGGATCCGGCGGGGCGTTGGCCATTGGCGTCGGCGATCGATTGTTGATGCTCCAGTACAGTGTCTATTCCGTGATTTCGCCGGAGGGCTGTGCGTCAATTTTGTGGAAGAGTGCGGACAAGGCTGAGGAAGCCGCAGAGGCTATGCGAATTACCGCCCAGAGCCTCAATGAATTCGGCCTGGTAGACGCCGTTCTGCCGGAACCGCTTGGCGCGGCACACCGGGACCCGGAAGCTGCCGCTGAAGTGATTCGAAATGCCATCATCAAGTACCTTGCCGATGTCGACAGGCTCGATATCGAGCAGTTGCTTGAGCAACGCCGGCGCCGGATCGCGTCATTCGGGCAATTCAAGGAAGGTTGACCCGGCTATCGTTGCACAGTTTGTGGCAGCGGGCGCGGCTCCAGCTTGTGGCGCGGGATTACAACGGTTGTCCAATGAATTTCGATGCCCGATACCTGCACGATCGCCTGCTCGAAATCGAGTCAGTCGCCGGCAAACCGCGCCGCTACATCGTTGCGTTCAGCGGTGGCATCGACTCGACCGTGCTGTTGCATGCGATGGCAGCGAACCAGGCCATCTGCGGGACTCCGTTGCTGGCAGCGCACATCGATCATGGCCTGCATCCGGAGTCGGGCGGTTGGGACTCGCAATGTCGTGCCGTAGCAGAAAGCCTCGGCGTCGAATACCTGTCGCGAAAGGTTCATGTCAGCCGCAGTGCGGAGGGCGGTCCTGAAGCAGCGGCACGCGAAGCGCGTTATGCAATACTCAGCAGCCTGATGCAGCAGAACGACTGGCTGATCAGCGCTCACCATGAGCATGACCAGGCTGAAACCTTGCTGCTCAATTTGTTGCGTGGCAGCGGATTGACCGGCATCGCTGGAATTGCGCCGCTGCGGGAATTTGCAACGGGTTACCTGGTACGGCCGATGCTCGGTGTTCCTGCTGCAGAAATCCGGGCCTATGCCGATACGCACCGTCTTAGCTGGATCGACGATCCGTCAAATGCGGATACAACTTTTGATCGCAACTATTTGCGACGGGAGATCTTGCCCGCACTTGCCGCCCGCTGGCCCGCGGTTGCGACACGTCTCCGCCAGAGCGCTGATCTGGCAGCCGAATCGAGTGAATTGCTGGCCGAACTCGCCGATCTGGATATTGCGGCCTCACCGGCGGCGGATCGTCTGGACATTCGCAGCCTGGCCCTTCTGTCCGGTGCGCGCCAACGCAATATTATCCGCCGGGCTGTGCAAAGAGTCGGCCTGCCGGCACCACCGGCCACTCGCCTTTACCAGACCGTACATGAACTTATCCCGGCAAGGACCGACGCCCAGCCACTGGTGGCGTGGCCGGGCGGCGAGATTCGGCGTTACCGGGATCACCTGTACATTCTCGCGCCCATGCCGGATCTGCAACCATGCCCGGAGGACTTGCTGCGGCCAGACCTTGCCATCGATCTCGGCGCCGGCCAGGGGCGCCTGGCTCTTCAGGCCGGGGAGGGCGGCGGCATTGACCGGTCAGTCGCATCAAAGGGACTTGAGGTCCGCTATCGCCGCGGCGGCGAGGAAATTGCGCTGCCCGGTCACGCACACCGTCACAAATTAAAGAATCTGCTGCAGGATGAGGGCGTTGTTCCCTGGATACGCGAACGTGTACCACTCCTGTATGCCGGTGAACGGCTGGCAGCGGTAGCGGATCTCTGGGTCGAAGCAGAATTCGCGGCCACGGACGGTTATGCGGTGCATTGGCTCGACCGGCCGGTACTCTATTGATTCGCATTCCGGGAGGTTTTGCGCATTGTGGTGCCAGCGTCGATCTGATAACTTGTAACCCCGTCTTTCATTGACCGACGGGTTCTTTAACAGGACCTCCTGCTGGAGGTTCTGCAAGGGTCGGAACAAGCGCGGTACCGTGTGCATTTCCCGGTGTCCGCGCATTGCTCTGACCCTTTATTGTTTCCCGGCACCTGATTTCACAGGGCTAGTAAATGACATCTTATGTATTCATCACCGGCGGTGTGGTCTCGTCTCTGGGCAAGGGAATCACATCCGCGTGCCTCGGCGCCATCCTGGAAGCGCGCGGGCTCCGGATCAGCATGATAAAGCTGGATCCGTACATCAACGTGGATCCCGGCACCATGAGTCCCTTCCAGCATGGCGAAGTTTTTGTCACGGCTGATGGTACCGAGACAGATCTCGATCTTGGACATTACGAACGCTTCGTGCGGACGACCACGGGACGGAACAGCAATTTCACTACGGGGCGTATCTACGAAAGCGTGATCGGCAAGGAGCGACGCGGTGTTTACCTGGGCGCAACGGTTCAGGTCATTCCGCACATTACTGACGAAATCAAGGAAAGTGTCAGGCGCGGCGCCGGCGATGCCGATATTTGTCTGGTGGAGATCGGCGGCACTGTCGGCGACATCGAATCACTGCCGTTTCTCGAGGCAATTCGGCAAATGGGCGTCGAATTGGGTCATGACCGCGTGGTCTATGTACACCTGACGCTGGTGCCTTACATTGCCACGTCCGCAGAAATCAAGACCAAACCGACCCAGCATTCCGTCAAGGAGCTGCGATCGATCGGCATTCAGCCGGATATCCTCGTATGCCGTTCAGAGAAGCCTTTGCCGCAGGAACAAAGGCGCAAGATTGCACTTTTCACCAACGTTCAGGAAAAGGCCGTCATTTCGGCGATCGACGTCGATGATCTGTACAAGATTCCCCGCATGATGCAAGAGCAGGGCCTGGACGACATTGTCATGCGGCAACTGCACTTGGAGCTTCCTCCGGCAGATCTCAGCGAATGGGATGCGGTGGTTGCCGCCAAGCAAAACCCGGACAGCGAAGTCAATGTCGCCATGGTTGGCAAATACGTCGACCTCCGGGACTCTTACATATCGCTGAGCGAGGCGTTGCTGCACGGGGGCATCCATACGCGTACACGCGTCAATATTCATTATTTTGAATCGCAGCAGATCGAACACAACGGCGTCGGTTGTCTGCGCGGCATGGACGGCATTGTGGTTCCCGGCGGCTTTGGCGACCGTGGCATCGAGGGCAAGATCAAGGCAGTGCAGTATGCTCGCGAAAACAAGGTGCCCTATCTCGGAATCTGTCTCGGCATGCAACTTGCTGTCATAGAGGCGGCGCGCAACCTGGCAGGTCTGAAGGGCGCGCACAGCACCGAATTCGACAAGACGACACCGCACCCGGTCGTTGCCCTGATTACCGAATGGCAGACGCTTGCCGGAGAAACGCAACACCGCAACGAGCAGTCGGATCTTGGGGGCACGATGCGACTCGGGGCGCAAAAGGTGCTGCTGAAGCCCGGAACACTGGCGGCAACCGTGTACGGGCGCAGCGAAATCTGCGAACGGCATCGGCATCGATATGAAGTCAACAACAATTATCGCGCCGTACTCGAAAAGGCCGGGCTGGTGTTTTCCGGATTGTCTGTCGATAACCTCGTCGAGATGACCGAGCTTGCCGGTCATCCCTGGTTCATCGCCAGCCAGTTCCACCCGGAGTTCACCTCGAATCCGCGCGATGGGCACCCGTTGTTTACCGGTTTCGTTGTCGCAGCCAGGCTGCATCACAGCAGCAAACTGCCGAAGGCGGCGCGGGCATGAATCTCTGCGGATTCGACGTTGGCGCGGACCAGCCGTATTTTCTGATCGCTGGCACCTGCGTGGTCGAAAGCGAAGCGATGACCATCGACACGGCTGGATTCCTCAAGGAAACCTGCGCGTTGCTGGGCATCCCGTTCATCTACAAGTCATCGTTCGACAAGGCCAATCGCAGTTCCAAAAGTGGTTTTCGCGGCCCGGGCATGGAGGAGGGCCTGCGAATTCTGCAAGAGGTTCGAAAACAACTGGATGTGCCGGTGTTGACCGACGTGCATGAGGATACGCCGTTGGCGGAGGTTGCCTCGGTCGTCGATGTCTTGCAGACCCCGGCATTCCTCTGCAGGCAGACGAATTACATTCTGAATGTCGCCAGTCAGGGCAAACCGGTCAATATAAAAAAGGGACAGTTCCTCTCGCCATGGGAAATGCAGAATGTCGTCGACAAGGCACGATCCACAGGCAACGAGCAGATCATGGTCTGTGAGCGTGGATTTACCTTCGGTTACAACAATCTCGTTTCCGACATGCGCAGCCTGGCCGTACTTCGGGGTACCGGCTGCCCGGTGGTTTTTGACGCGACACATTCAGTGCAGTTGCCGGGTGGCAAGGGATCGGCTTCCGGAGGCCAGCGGGAGTTCATTCCGGTGCTCGCCCGTGCGGCGACAGCGGCCGGCATTGCAGGACTGTTCATGGAAACCCATCCGGACCCGGCGCGCGCACTCAGCGATGGCCCGAACGCCTGGCCGCTGGACAAGATGCCGGCGCTGCTGAAGCTGCTGCAGGCCATCGACAGGACGGTCAAAAGCGCCGGATTCCAGGAGGCGGAATTCGGCCTCGGCGTCTGAGCCCCTTGATTCCATCGCAATAACATCGTAGTGCAGGCTAGGCCCAGTCCTGCACGACTCGACAATTTTTCGGAGTCACAATGATCAGAATTGCCGATATCCGTGCACGCGAAATTCTCGATTCGCGCGGTAACCCGACGGTCGAAGCAGACCTGCGTCTCGCCGACGGCAGCCAGGGGCGCGCGGCAGTGCCATCGGGCGCATCGACCGGGACGCGAGAAGCCGTAGAATTGCGTGACGGCGACAAATCCCGCTACTTGGGCAAAGGAGTGCGAAAGGCTGTCGCCAATGTGAACGGGGAGCTGAAGGATGCACTGCTGCCACGCCATTTCGCAGATCAGCGTGAACTCGACCGGGCGATCATCGACCTCGATGGTACCGAGAACAAGAGCCGGCTGGGCGCGAATGCGCTCCTCGCCGTGTCGCTTGCCTTCGCCAAGGCAGCCGCGAGTTCCGCAGGAAAACCGCTTTACAGGCATCTGGGCCCGGGTACTACGTTGCCGGTGCCGCTGATGAACATCATCAATGGCGGTGCGCATGCCGACAACAATGTCGATATACAGGAATTCATGATCTTGCCGGTTGGCGCACCGAATTTCGCGGAAGCATTGCGCTACGGTGCCGAAATCTTCCACGCACTGAAAAGCGTACTGCGCAAACAGGGTCTGAACACGGCAGTCGGCGATGAAGGCGGATTTGCACCCGATCTGCCATCGAACCGCGCGGCGCTCGACACCATCATGGAGGCCATACACCAGGCGGGATTCTCGGCGGGCACCGAGGTGCTGCTCGGACTCGATGTTGCCAGCTCGGAGTTTTACAAGGACGGTCGTTACCGGCTGGCCGCGGAAAATCGCGATTTCGATGCCGCGGGATTCACTGATTTTCTCGAGGGCCTGGTCAAGGCGTACCCGATCATTACCATTGAAGACGGCATGGATGAAGGTGACTGGGATGGCTGGTCGCTGCTGACACGCCGCCTCGGTGATCGGGTGCAATTGGTCGGCGACGACCTGTTTGTCACCAACACCAAAATCCTTGCCCGCGGGATTCGCCAAAAGATTGCAAATTCTGTATTGATAAAACCGAACCAAATCGGTACCTTATCGGAAACTCTTGATGCAATTACTATGGCAATCAAGGCGGGTTATTCGGCAGTGGTGTCGCATCGGTCGGGTGAGACTTCGGACAGCACCATCGCCGACATCGCGGTGGGCACGGAAGCGACCCAGATCAAGACTGGTTCCTTGTCGCGATCCGACCGAATTGCAAAGTACAACCAGTTGTTGCGCATCGAAGAGGAATTGGGATCTCAAGCGAGTTATGCCGGACGCTCGGCATTTTCAGTTGCGCTCCCGGACTAGCAGGGCCACGACAGGGGCAGAAAGTTTTGGCGATCCGTTCGATTATTGTTGTGCTGGCAATCGCAGCCTGTGCCATGCAGGGACAGCTATGGCTTTCCGGTGACGGTTATCGCAAGACGCGCGATTTGCGTATTGCGGTGGCGGAGCAACACGAACAGAACCGGATTCTCCGCGAACGAAATGTCGCACTCGAGGCTGAAGTAATCAATCTGAAAAGCAGCCGTGAGGCTGCAGAAGAAAGGGCCCGAAGCGATCTGGGCCTCATCGGCAAATCCGAAACCTTCTACCAGGTGGTGCCGGCAGCGCGAGCCGTTGAGCGCTAGCATATTACCTGCCGTTCAGGATTTGCCTGACTGGCAACGAGCCTACGGTGGACCGCAGGTCCGCGCCGAGCTGCGCAGCAGACCGGAAGATTTCCAGGTAGTGGAACGCCTCGACTTCGAGTTTAGCGGCGATGGCGAGCACGATGTCCTGTGGATCGAGAAGACCGGCGCAAACACCGTCTGGGTAGCGCGCAGTCTGGCGAGATTTGCCGGGGTGCCATTGCGCGATGTGGGCTACGCCGGCATGAAGGATCGAGCAGCGATTACCCGACAATGGTTCAGCGTACGACGCCCGAGCGGCGCAGGAACTGACTGGACATCATTGACAATTCCTGGCGTAAAGCTGCTCACAACGTCGCGGAATCAGCGAAAGCTCCGCCAAGGTGCGCATTGCGGCAACGCATTTCGCATCGCGTTGCGTGGTGTGCGTGTTATTGATGAATCGCTGCGCCTGTTACTCGAACGCTGCCGTAGCAGTGGCGTGCCAAATTATTTCGGCGAGCAACGCTTCGGCCGGGGCGGCAACAATGTCAGCCTCGCGCGAGCATTTTTTGCCGGCAAGAGGCTGAAACACGAGGACCGGAGCATGGCAATTTCTGCTGCGCGATCATTGTTGTTCAACCGCTTGCTCGAGCTGAGGGTAACTGCCGGTACTTGGAGTACGCTGCAACCCGGCGAACTTGCCAGCCTCAATGGCAGCGGCAGTTTTTTTGCGATCGACGAGCCGGATCAATCATTACACGATCGTTGTGCGGCACTGGATATTCACCCGACCGCCGTGCTGTGGGGCAAAGGCGCGCAGCGCGATGACCCGCGGTCCGAGGCTGAGCAAACCGTCGCGCAGGAGTTTCCCGATCTGGCCGCCGGCCTCGAACAACATGCGGATGAGTCCCGCCGTGCGTTGCGCCTTGCGATACAGGACTTCAGCTGGTCGTTGGATAACGATGTTCTGTGGCTTGAGTTCTTTCTTACGCGCGGCGGATTTGCAACGGCCGTGCTACGCGAAATCGCCGCGTACTAACAATCGGGGTCAGACCGCGATTAATTAGGGTGACAGTTACCCTAATTAATCAGTGTCACATTGACCAGTACACTTCGTTTCCGGTCAATTAGGGTAACTGTCACCCTAATTAATTCGACCCCGATTGTGACCCCGGTTTCTAGTTAGCGCTAAGCAGCACGTAAACGGCACCGGTGCCGCCGTCAGCCTGGCGGGCCGAGACGAAAGCGAGTACCTGGTCCCAGCTACGCAATAATGCGTCGACCTTGCGCTTCAGTATCGGGCCGCGCGTTCCGGAGCCGAGCCCCTTGCCGTGCACGATTCGCACGCAACTTAACCCGCGCAGGCAACTGTCGTTGATAAACTCCCGGAGGGCGACGCCTGCTTCTGCCGACGTCATGCCGTGCAGGTCCAGTTTCGCCTGGACGCTGAAACCACCTCTCGCGAGTTTGCGAAACGTTCGACGACTGACCACCGGACGTTGAAACCGCAGTCCCTCACCGCTCATTATCTCCGCTTCACAGGGAGCAGGACTGAGGCTTTCGCGCAGCACCTCTCGTTCATCCTGGCGACGCGATTGCGCCCGGGCCTTGGCACGGCGCGGCGTCACAGCACGCGGCTCCTGCTTCAGCGGGCGGGCATCGGCCATCAGGCGCCGGAAAATTCCGGAATCATCGCTCTCGTCGCTGGCAGTTTTCGTGTCGCTGCCATGCTTTTTTGCCATGGGGATTTGTTGCTATGGTGGAAGCGGAACATTGAGTATAGTGAGCGCGGCCAGCGTGGCCAATTCCATTTAAGCTGGGCAGGCGCGAGCGCCTGCATTCCCCGATAAAGAACAAGTACCGTGAAGATTCTAGTTAGCAATGACGACGGCTACCTCGCCAGGGGTATCAATGTGCTTGCCGAGGCACTATCCGCTATTGCTGAAATTGTGGTGGTTGCGCCCGACAGAAATCATAGCGGCGCAAGCAACTCGCTCACCTTGCACTCACCGCTGCGCATACACCGGGTCACCGAGAATCGATTTTTCGTCAACGGTACGCCATCGGATTGCGTGCACCTGGCGCTCTCCGGTTACCTCGATTTCGAACCGGACATCGTGGTGTCCGGCATCAATCACGGCGCCAATCTTGGCGACGACGTTATCTATTCGGGTACGGTTGCAGCGGCCATGGAAGGACGCTTTCTCGGCCTTCCGGCCATTGCGGTCTCCCTGGTCGGTAATCGCGCGACGCATTTCGACACGGCGGCACGGGTCGCATGCGACCTCGTCCGTCGCTTGCAGAAGAGCAGTCTGCCGGGCGAAGTCATGCTGAATGTCAACGTACCGGACCGTCCCTACGATGAATTGAAAGGTATTTTGGCCACTCGCCTGGGATTCCGGCACAAGTCGGAACCGCTGATCAAGACCAAAGATCCGCACGGTAAGACCATCTACTGGATCGGTCCTGCAGGTCCTGGGCAGGATGCCGGCCCGGGCACGGACTTTGCTGCGCTCGAATCCGGTGCGGTTGCGATCACGCCGCTCAAGGTTGACCTGACCCGGCACGAGGCAATTGCCGGACTCGCCAACTGGCTCCAGGGATGATGCGGAACGAGCGCGGCATCCAGGGGATCGGCATGACCTCGGCTCGCACGCGCGACCGGCTGGTACAGCGTTTGCGCGAGCAGGGCATACACTCGAACGCGGTTCTGGAGCAAATACGCAATGTGCCGCGCCACCTGTTCGTCGACGAGGCGCTGGCGAGCCGCGCTTATGAAGACACTGCATTGCCGATCGGTCTCGGTCAGACCATCAGCCAGCCGTATATTGTTGCGCGCATGACCGAGGCGCTGCTGGAAGGTTTTGCCGGTACGCGTGTGCTGGAAATCGGCACCGGCTGCGGCTACCAGTCGGCAGTGCTGGCACCGCTGGTGCGCGAGATCTACTCGGTCGAGCGTATCCCGGAACTGATGAAAAAGACCCGCCAGCGGCTACGCGACCTGAACATCTATAATGTGCGTCTTCGCCAGGGCGACGGTTGGGAAGGTTGGCGCAAGTACGCCCCGTACGATGGCATCATGGTTACCGCAGCCGCCAGCGAAATTCCTGCGAACCTGCTCGAGCAGCTTGCGCCGGGCGGGCGGCTGATCATGCCGGTCGGACCAAGTGGGCGACAGGAGCTGCTGCGGGTGACTTCCCGCGACGGCGTGCTCGAAAAGGAATCACTCGGAGCGGTCAGTTTCGTCCCGCTGGTTAAAGGAAGTTAATTAAAAAAATCAATGGTATATCGATTTTTATTCGACTTCTTTCGCAGTTGTGTGGTCGCGCTGGTTGAAATGGCCGGCGCCTGCTTCATGTTGCGCCAATGAATGGCAGCTGGTTGCGCGTGTCAATGCTTGTCCTGGCCGCGTTCGGCCTGTTGCTCGGTGGCTGTGGGCCAAAAACGCGCTGGGACTATACGCCGCAGGACGAGCATGTGGTGCGCAGCGGTGAAACGCTCTATGCAATCGCCTGGCGCTACGGCAAGGATCCGGGGCAACTGGCCCGATGGAACGGCATCGAGGATCCGTCCCGGATCTTCGCGGGCGAGGTAATCCGGCTGACGCCACCGCCGGGAATGACGGCTTCGCCGCCGCCGGGTAAGGGGGCATCAAGCGCACCACCGCAATCCGGAATCCCCCGCGAATTGCCACCCATCCCGACGCAGCCTGCGCCGAACTGGATCTGGCCGGTTGCAGGCCAGGTCGTGGTCGAATTCGGCGATCGTCCCGGCACCGGAACCGGGCTTTTGATCGGCGGGCGCCTCGGTGAGCCCGTTCAGGCAGCCGCACCCGGCCGCGTGGTCTACGCGGGCGATGGGCTGATCGGCTACGGAAAGCTCATAATTCTGAAGCACAACGACACTTATTTGAGTGCCTACGGTCACAACGCGTCGCTCCTGGTCAGGGAGGGCGAGACCATCGAAAAGGGTCAACGGATTGCGACCATGGGTGAGGGCCCGGGACGTGAGCCGCGACTGCATTTCGAGATCAGGCAAAACGGCAAGCCGGTCAACCCGCGTCAATTCCTGCCTGCGAGATAATGCGACCTGCCGACGCCGGACCTGTCAGCGAACTTTGAAGATGGCCGCCAGCCTGCGTGCGTCGCCGAGCAAAATATTGAAGGTTCGACACGCTGCCGGTGTATCCATGGCCTCCAGTCCTATGCCGCGTCGCGCCAATGCAAATACCAGTTCGCGTGGCGCAAACACCGGCTGCCAGCCGGTACCGACGAGGATCAACTCCGGTTCGCCGGCGAGCAGAGCGTCAAGATGCGCTGCGCTCAAGTTGGCCACATCGGGCATTGCGAATACCTCGACCTTGCCATCGGCACTGACTGACACATCCGTTTCAAAGGTTCTTTCGCCAAAGTGTATCGAGCCAGGCTGAACGTGGCGGATCGACAATGCTGAAAGCTGATCTCTGCTGAATTTCATGCCTGAAACACTTGAATGAAAGGATGCGCCTGCAAATGGTGGCAGTTACCATAGGCAAACACCGGGGTGTACCGAGTTTGCGTCAGAGTCCGCCAGAACGCCATATGATCGTCGTCATCCCGGGAGGGACTGCGTCGACGGAAGTGCAGGCGAAACATTGCCGATGGCTGTCGCGAGGTGAATGGTCACGCGCCGCGGCGCGCATCGAACCGTTACTCGCTGTGCTCGATGAGCTCGAGCTGCCTGCACCCGCACAGGGCCTTGCCGCAATCCGGCTTTGGGGACAAACCGGGGCACGCCCGGAGGATTGGGTGAGTGCGGCAGATCCGGTGTACCTTGAAGCCATGTTGGACCACGTACGTCTGCACACACTGGATGACCATGCGCTGCTTCGCGCGGAACGTGAACATCTTTTCAATTACCTGCAGGCACAGCTTGGTGATGCCGGCTGCCGCTTTGAACTGATCGGAGAGCTCGGCTATGTACGCGGCGAACTTGCGTTTGCAACGGCGATGTGCTCGGCGCATGCCCTGGATTCCCGTGAGCCGGATGCATTCTTGCCTGTGGCTGCCGTATCCCGGGAGCACGATCGACTGGTCGGCGAACTGCAATTGTTGCTCCACCAGGCACCAATGAATCGGCAGCGCGAGGAGCAAGGCCGCCTTCCCGTCAATTCGATCTGGTTCTGGGGCGGTGGCCGTGCGCCGGCACCCGCTACCATCGCGTTGCCACACCTTTTTGCTGGCGATCCGCAATTCCTGGGTTACTGGCGCAGCGGGGGTGGGGAGGTGACCCGATGGTCGGGCGAAAACGGACAACTGCCGGCGGATATTTCGCTCGCATGTGTCGTGGTTCCGCCACCGGGCCCGAATCGGCCCGGACTGCTGGATGAATTGCTGCAGATGGCAAAGCATCGGTTGGCACGCGGACAGATTCACTGCCTGACAGTGGTTTTTTCCGACGGCTGGCGCGTTCGTCTGCGGCGCTGGGCTTTGCTTGCCCTCTGGCGCAACAGGCGCTGGCCTGCAACAGAGCGGAACGACGAATGAAAACGTCCGCCCGAACCGAGTATGCAAGGCCGGTGCGGTCGAGGCGGGTACCGGACGGCACAGCGAACGGCGAACTGGGGCCACTCGATCCGCTGTTGGCGCGAATACTCGCTGCGCGCGGTATTCGAAGTCCGACAGAACTCGACTATTCCCTCGGACTGCTCGCTCCGGTGGGCTCGCTGCCGGGAATTCACGCGGCGGTCGAGCTGCTGCTCGAGTACCGTGAGCGACGCATTGTCGTCATTGGTGATTTTGATGCGGACGGGGCGACCAGTACGGCTCTGGTCCTCAGATGCCTGCGGCAGTTCGGCTTTGCCGACGTGTCCTACCTCGTGCCCAACCGTTTTGACTTCGGTTACGGCTTGACACCCGAGATCGTGCGGGTCGCGGCCGAACGGTCACCCGACCTGCTGCTGACGGTAGACAGCGGAATCTCCTGCGTGGCTGGCACGGCAGAGGCGCTTCGGCTCGGGATGAAAGTGCTGGTCACGGATCATCATTTGCCGGGCAGCACCTTGCCGGCAGCGGCAGCTATCGTCAATCCAAATCTGCCAGGAAGCGGGTTTGCCAGCCCGAACCTGGCCGGCGTCGGTGTGGCGTTCTACCTGATGGCAGCACTCGGGAGGCAACTCGAACGTCAGGGTCAGGACGGCGCATCGAAAATACCGGTGCGCTACCTTGACCTGGTAGCGCTGGGCACAGTCGCTGACGTGGTCGCGCTGGATCACAATAACCGTATTCTCGTGAGCCAGGGCCTGCGGCGAATTCGCGCCGGGCACGCGGTTGCCGGAATTTCCGCACTGCTCGAGCAGTCCGGCCGTCAGCCGGATCGCGCCTTGAGCGCTGATCTCGGATTTGTCGTCGGTCCGCGGCTGAATGCGGCCGGGCGGCTCGAGGATATGTCCATCGGCATCGAGTGCCTGCTGACTGACGACCGGGAAAATGCAATTCGGATTGCGGCAATCCTTGACGAGATCAACCGGGATCGTCAGAGCATCGAGACCGGGATGCGTGAGCAGGCGTTCGAGTTCGTGGACTCCATCGACGCAGCCAACCTGCCGGAGTGTCTTTGCGTTTTTGATCCGCGCTGGCACCAGGGCGTGGTCGGCCTCATCGCTTCACGAGTCCGCGAACGGTGCCATCGCCCTGCGATTGCATTCGCACGCGGCGACACCGGTGAATTGAAAGGCTCTGCACGGTCGGTCCCCGGTGTGCATATCCGCGATTTGCTGGAAAGCGTTGCCACAACGCATCCTGGTTTGATTGGCCGTTTCGGCGGACATGCCATGGCCGCCGGATTGACACTCGCCGAGGAAAACTTTGCACGCTTCGCCGCAGCGGCCGCGACGCAGCTCAGGCAACTGTATCCACAAGCCGATTTCAGCGGGGTTATTCTTACCGACGGGGCGCTGCCGGCGAGCGCCTTGAACCTGAAATTTGCAAAAATTCTGCGTGAAGCCGGCCCGTGGGGCTCCGGCTTCGCCGAGCCGTTATTCAGCGGCGAGTTTGAGATTGTCGAACAGCGAACAGTCGGGGAACGCCACCTGAAACTCAAGGTTCGGCCTCCGGATGACAGGCAGGTGCTGGATGCTATCGCCTTCCGGCAGGCTGGACCTGCGTATCGTGGACATGCACAACTGACCTACCGGCTTGACATTAACGAGTACCGCGGCCGTGAAACACCACAACTGGTGGTGGAACAGATAGTCAGCATTGCGTGATAACATCCTGCGTTTTTGCGCGGCCGGATCCCTGATAACGATGGAAAGCAACCAGCTCAAAACCTGGGTCTCCGATCTGACGGAACGCATTCGGGCGTTAAGGGGGTACCTTTGACTACGAACAGGCGGCAGAACGGCTCACCGAAGTCCAGCGCGAACTAGAGGACCCGGGAGTCTGGGGAAATCCGGATCGTGCCAGGTCACTCGGGCAGGAAAAGGCTCAACTGGAAGCTGTGGTTCTCGTGCTCGACCGGCTGACTCGCAGCATCACCGAAGCGGTCGAATTGCTCGAACTCGCCATTGAAGAGAAAGACGTATCGACGCTTGCCGGGATAGAAGCTGACCTAGACAAGATTGAGGCCGAGGTAGCCGGACTCGAGTTTCGCCGCATGTTCAGCGGTGAAATGGACCAGGCCAATGCATTCGTCGATATTCAGTCCGGGGCAGGCGGCACCGAGGCACAGGACTGGGCTGAGATGTTGCTTCGAATGTATCTCCGTTGGGCCGAGTCACATGGTTTTCAGACAGAGGTCATCGAAGCGTCGGCCGGCGAGGTCGCCGGCGTGAAGAGTGCCACAGTGCTGGTAACGGGTGACCATGCTTACGGATGGCTTCGAACCGAGACCGGCGTGCACCGCCTGGTACGCAAGTCTCCGTTCGATTCGGGGAACAGGCGCCATACGTCCTTCGCGTCGGTCTTTGTTTCTCCCGAGGTCGACGACGACATCGAAATCGAAGTGAACCCGGCCGATTTGCGCATCGACGTCTACCGGGCCAGCGGTGCCGGCGGGCAGCATGTCAACCGGACGGAGTCGGCGGTTCGAATCACGCACCTGCCCACAAACATCGTCGTGCAATGCCAGAACGACCGCTCGCAGCACAAGAACAAGGCGACTGCGATGAAGCAACTGAAGGCGAAGTTGTATGAATTCGAATTGCAAAAACGCCGGGCCAAAGCAACGGAGATCGAAGACAGCAAAGCCGATGTTGGCTGGGGCAGCCAGATCCGCTCATACGTGCTCGACCAGAGTCGCATAAAGGATTTGCGTACTGGCGTCGAAACCGGTAACACTCAGGCGGTTTTGGACGGCCACCTCGATCCGTTTATCGAGGCAAGCCTCAAACAAGGATTGTAAGTGACCAGCGAAAAAGACAGTGACGAGAATGCACTGATCGCCGAAAGAAGGCGAAAGCTCACTGCGCGTCGTGCAGACGGAAATGCCTACCCGAATGATTTCAGGCGAAATTCGCTGGCCGAGGAACTGCACGAGACTTGGGGTGCGCACGAAAGCGACAAACTGCGTGACGAGCACGTGATGGTCAGGGTTGCCGGTCGCATGCTGGTGAAGCGGGTGATGGGAAAGGCGAGTTTCGTCAAGCTGCAGGATCGTACCGGCCAAATACAGTTGCGCCTTGAACGGGAGCGTTTGACGGAAGGCGTCTACCTGGATTTCAAGAAGTGGGACGTCGGCGATATCGTTGGTGCCGAGGGGTTCCTGTTCAAGACCCAGACCGGCGAGTTGACCGTCATGGTCGAGAAACTTCGAATGCTGACGAAGTCATTGCGGCCATTGCCGGAAAAATTTCATGGCCTCGCCGATCAGGAAACCCGATACCGGCAGCGTTATGTCGATTTGATCATGAACGCCGAAAGTCGCGAGGTGTTTCGCACGCGATCGCGCATCATTTCCTATCTGCGTGCGTTCATGGACTCGCAGGATTTCCTCGAGGTCGAGACGCCGATGATGCAGCCGTTGCCTGGCGGCGCGCTGGCGAGGCCGTTCGCCACGCATCACAACGCGCTCGACATGACTTTGTATCTGCGCATCGCTCCGGAGCTGTACTTGAAGCGTCTGGTCGTTGGCGGTTTCGAGCGCGTTTACGAGATCAACCGCAATTTCCGCAATGAGGGCGTGTCGACTCAACACAATCCCGAGTTTACGATGTTGGAACTCTACCGTGCATATGCCGATTTCGAAGACCTGATCGAGATGGTCGAAGCAATTCTGAGAGGCATGGCGGAGGCAATTCTTGGCAGTACGGTCGTGACCTACCAGGGAGAACAATACGATTTTGCCCGGCCGTTCGCCCGCATGACCGTCGAACAGGCAATCGCGAAGTACAACCCGGATATTGATCCGGGCAGACTGAGGGATCGCGATTATCTGTCGAAGGTGGCGACCAAACTGGGGATCAGAATCGAAGATTCGTATGGAAGCGGCAAGCTGCAGATCGAGATTTTCGAGAAAACCGTGGAGTCCGGCTTGCGCGAACCCACATTTGTCACATCGTATCCGACTGAGGTATCGCCGCTGTCACGCAAGAATGACAATGACGACTTCGTCACTGATCGCTTCGAGTTTTTTGTTTCGGGCCGGGAATTGGCCAACGGATTCTCGGAATTGAACGATCCGGAAGATCAGGCCGAGCGGTTTCGTGCGCAGGCAGCGAATCGCAAAGCCGGCGACGACGAAGCAATGGCGTTCGATGGCGACTACATTCGTGCGCTGGAATATGGGCTTCCGCCAACTGCCGGGCTGGGCCTTGGCATAGACAGGCTGGTGATGCTGTTTACCAACTCGCCGTCGATTCGCGATGTGTTGTTGTTTCCGCACATGCGCCCCGAGGCTTTCGATTAGGCAGCGTCGTGCGTTCGTTCTCTCGGATTGAGTGACTTTTGGCGGCAACGGTTACGGCACCGTGACGGTCTGCCCTTCTCACTCAAAAAAAACTCAAATTCGCTCGAAGGGTAGACCGTCTCGTCGCCGTTCTCGGCTGCAGCGCATTCGTCCTGAACGAAGGGAGTCCCGGGATTCCCTTCGTGTTTGCACTCGTACCGTCGCGAATTACGCGATTTCGTATGGCAGTGGCTGCGGAATGGCTTCGATGCCGCGGATCTGAAGTGATCTGCCAGCCATGGCGAGTGGCACGACAGCCAGCAGATCGTTGCCACTGACGTCGACGATGATGCCGGCCTCAGTCGCGCCATCGTGCAAGGTTTCTCCGATGACCATGTCCTGCGCCTCGCAGTTATAGCGGAACGTTCTGCGTTTGCTGCGACCGAGGTTTTCAGTACGGGCCACGATTTCCTGGCCGGTATAACAGCCCTTGCTGAAGCTGATGGCGCCGACCAAGTCGAGGTTCAGCATGTGTGGGGTATGCAGGGCGCTGTTGGCAACAGAAATATCGACCCGGCCTGCCTGGATTCGCGCCGATTTCCATGTTGCCTCGTCGAGGCGAGGCAATGAGGCAAGCCCCGATTGCCCGGCCGAGCCCGTGCTCGCTACGATTTCAACAGTTGGTTCGCTGGCAGCCAGATCATTGCGCCAGATGCCGTCCGATATTACGACTGCGCGCATCGCCTCGGCCGTCGTGGCAAAAAGCTGCCAGCCGGTCTCGGCGAGCTGGAAAGTGACTTTGGATCGCAGCCGGTACATGTGGAGGCGCGCGATGGCGGCCTGTGCAATAGCTTCCGGCACGACCACTCCGTAGTCCTTGCCGATGGCCAGAATCTGCAGAGTCAGGATGACGCGTCCCTGGGCATTGCACCATGCGGCCGGCAGACACTCCGATTGCTTCACAAGGCCGATGTCCTGGGTCAGCTGGCCCTGCAGAAAATGTGCTGCATCGACACCACTGACAAGAATGATTCGGTACAACACTTGAACCTCTTAGCGGAAAGCAATCAAACGCGCCGGCGTGAAGCGCTCGGCACAACGCCGGTCTGTCTGGCATACTTCAACTTGTGCCAAAAACCAGAAACAGCCGGTTACCAACACGAGAGCGGAAGGGCAGGGACTCGGCACCGCCCCTGGCAGCCGCTGCACCGGAAAGGGAGCATAAGGTCAGTGACAAGCAAAAGGAAATCGGCGGGCGACCGGGCCCGGACCCGACACGCTACGGTGACTGGGAAAAGGCCGGCCGATGTATAGATTTTTAGCCGGACCGGCGTTGCCGGTGAATCATCAGCATGTCTGAGCCGCTACGGCCGCTGTCGCCGCACCTCTCCATTTATCGCTGGCCGCTTACGATGACCCTGTCGATCCTGCACCGCGTGAGCGGGATCGCTCTGAGCGCCGGATTTGCAGCTTTTGCCATGTGGCTGGTCGTCGCCGGTTCCGACGCAGATGCTTACAGTCGATTTCTTGCGCTGATCAACAGCCTGCCGGGCAGGGCCATGCTTGCTGCCTGGAGCTTCGCGTTCTTCTTTCACCTGGCGAATGGCGTACGGCACCTGTTCTGGGACGCGGGCTACGGATTCGAAAAAGCGCAGGCGACTGCATCCGCATGGGCGGTACTCGTTCTGACCGTTTTGCTGACCCTTGGATACTGGCTGACATTCTAGGATGTCGAGGAAAGACTGAATGAGTTTGCGATCGCCACTTGGACACGTGCTCGGCTCGGGCTCCGCAAAGGACGGTACGGGGCACTGGTGGGCACAACGCGTTTCCGCGGTCGGGCTGTTATTGCTGGGGCTGTGGTT
>JAHKKM010000219.1 GCA_020027645.1 Pseudomonadota bacterium | reverse complement strand
CGCGTCCACTACGGCATTATTGTCGGCAAAGGTATGCAGGCGGCCGCTGCGGGCGCGCAGCTCACCGGGGGTCTGTGGTCCACGCAACAACAGCAGGCAAACGATGGCCAGTTGCGGCGGATCGAACTGGTAGTCACTGAAATGGGTATTGCAAAAGCGCTGAACGTACTTCTCCGTGCGGCTCTTGAAATTCTCTTCGACCCGCACCAGGTTTTTGGCCTCCAGATCACGGACGGTGCGCTGCACCACGCCTTGCTGAAGATCCATGACCGGGTCGCGACTGGACTTCTGGTTGCAGGCGTTGGTCAGCGAATTCAGCGTCAGCGGATACAGATCGGGAGTAATAATCGACTTTTCGATCAGGCAGCCGATAACCCGGGCTTCGTTCGGACTGAGAATCACTGGCACAACGGGGTTCCTCCTGACGATTGCGATTCGAGAGCATTGATCGAGTGCAATGCTTATAGCACGCCGCGATCATTTGACAGTGTGAGTGCCGTCATGAATGGCGGATCCGCATAGCGCTGGAGCGACAGGTGCTTTGCATAAGCGGGCAGTTCGGCACCGTCGATCCATTGCGCACACAGTTCGCCCGCCGCACAGGAGGCCATCGTGCCGAAGCCGGACAGTGCGGCAACGGCGAATACCCCCTCTGTCTGCAGGGGTCCGATGATCGGCAGGTTTTCATCGGTCATCGTATAGAGGCCGCCGTGAGGACTTTTCGTTGCCGGGAGCTTGTCGTAATAGGCCTTGTTCGTCAGCGGCAAGCAGGGCGCGCTCGTCCGCGGACCAGTCGATGAGCTGTGGATCGAGATCCACCGCAAACGGTTGCTCCCTCGGTATGGCCTCCAGCACATCCTCGAATGTCAGCTTCTGCTGCAATACATTTCGCACCGGCAATTGTTAGCTGGTAGCTGTCGAGATCGCCGGCCCGGCGGATATGTATGACGCGGCGAATCTCCGGGTCGAAGGCCGGAAATGCGCGTCGAATCGTGCCGGGGTCCGTGATCACGTCGACCCCCGTATGTTTCTCCGACAGCGAGGCGAGATAGGAGGCGGCATCGCGGCCATCGCGGATCCGGATCAGGTCCGCCGCGTTCGTGCCGTATCCTGTGTGCAAGCCGTTAATGAGCTCGCTGATATCGTCCTGCCGGGTCGCCAGCGCATAACCGCGATGCGTGAGATTGATCCGGTTTGATGAGTCCCCGGCGATACCCTCGAGCAGGTCGATGCTTCGATCGATAAAGTCGGTCATGACCTGGTGAGGCCACCAGTTGCGGTAGTTTTCGCCGGATTGTGCGGACGTGAGGGACATCGGTAGCAGCGCATCCACCAGCACGACCTTGCGGGCTGGCTCCTTGCAGGTCAGGTAATGCGCGGTGGCAATTCCGGCGATGCCGGCGCCAATAATTATTACGTCGGCGGCTGTGGTTTGCGGCATTTTTGGCTTACCATTCCGTCTCGAAATTTTTGCTGAAATAACAACACAATATGACCGTACAGCGTGACAGGCGAATGCTAGCACCGCTGCGGTACATAGGGTGCAGGAGAACGTTCATGTCGGGTGTCTCGTCGAAGTTGTTGTTGGTCGCATGCATAGCCCTGTCGTTGCTGCTGGGCGGGTGTGGAAAGGATGACGAGGAAGCGCTGCAGCGGGCGCAACAGATCCTGGCTGCTGCACCGATCGTCGACGGGCACAACGACTTGCCGTGGGTGATACGCGAAAAGTTTGCCGGTGATGTCGAGGGCTACGACATCTCGCGGCGTGCGGAATTCGATACGGATATTCCGCGCCTCCGCGAGGGCCAGGTGGGCACCCAGTTCTGGTCGGTTTACGTGCCAAGTTCGCTGACGCCGCTCGAGGCGGCGCAGGCACAGCTGGAGCAGATCGATATCGCCCGCCGCATGATCGCCCTTTACCCGGACGATCTGCAGTTCGCGACCAGCGTGGCCGATATCGAGGCTGCGCGCCAGCAAGGGCGGATTGCGTCGCTGCTCGGCATGGAAGGCGGACACAGCATCGTCAATTCACTCGGTGCGCTTCGCGCCTATTACAGCCTTGGCGTGCGTTATATGACGCTCACGCATTTTCACAGCAACGACTGGGCGGATTCAGCAACCGATGTCGCGCGCCACGAGGGCATAACTGCGTTCGGGCGCGAGGTTGTTCGCGAGATGAACCGGCTAGGCATGATGGTCGATCTCTCGCACGTGTCGATCGATACCATGAATGACGTGCTCGATATCGCAGAAGCGCCTGTGATTTTCTCGCATTCCTCGGCCCGGGAGCTCACCGATCATGTGCGCAACGTCCCGGACAAAGTCCTGAAGCGTGTTGCGAAGAACGGCGGCGTCGTGATGGTGACGTTCATACCCGCGTACGTCAACGAGGACCGCCGGGAGTGGGAAGACGGCATGATACCGCTGCTGAAAACCGTAAAGACCGAGGCCGAATGGGAGGAGGTCGGAAAAGCGTATCGCAAAGAACATGGCAAGCCGCCGCTCGCGACTCTCGAGGATGTCGCCGATCACATCGAGCACGTTGCGGATGTTGCCGGTATCGATCACGTCGGCATCGGCAGTGACTTCTATGGTGCCGAAGGTGATGACCTGGTCGAGGGCCTGGAAGACGTGTCCCGCTTTCCGTACCTGGTTGCCGAGCTGCTGCAACGCGGCTGGAGCGACGAGGACATCGCAAAGCTTACCCGGACCAACCTGCTGCGGGTTTTCGCGGAGGTCGAGCAGGCGGCGATTCGTTTGCAGCAAGACCGGCCGCCATCACGGATGAGGTTTGAAGAACAGGAAGACGATTAGAGCTCACCGGCCGCGCGCTTGAAATCTGCGGCATTCAGCGAGAGTTACGGCGCATCGAGCGTGGCCATAGTCGTTCAGCGGACCGTGATAACCGCGTATAGTCGGCGCTCGCAATATTCACAAACGGCCACTCAACTTCGAATGGTCGACGGAATGTCAATGAGGTTCGGCACAATTGAAACCCTCAATACTCATTGTTAATGGCCCGGGTCAGTCCAATCTCAGTGACCATGACGGAAACGGTCATGGTGGACTGACCCTGACTGTGATTCGCGAGGCGTCCGAGGCGCTAAGCGCGAAACTGGGGGCCCGGCTCGATTTTCGCCAAACCGAAAACCAGGACGAGATGTTCCAGTGGATTGCAAGGGAAAGTGAGGAATTTGACGGTGTCATCATTAACCCTGTCAGGCATTCGCGATCGGCGACCGAACTGCTCAGAAGTTACCGGTCCGCAGTCCAGGTCATTGCCGGACTGAAAAAACCGGTCATTGAAGTCCACATCAACAATATCTACCGTCAAAGCGCTGATGCCACCCAGCCGTTGTACGCACCCGAAGGCAGTATGGGGTTCATCTGTGGTTTTGGCCTCAACAGCTATCTGGCGGCAATACGGGCAATCAGTTTGCGGCCGGACAGTCGCGACCAGAACCAGGTCGCAGGTCCCGAAATGCCTGATAAAGTCGTAGTACTCAATGGCCCGAACCTGAATCTGCTCGGCCGCCGGGAGCCGGATATTTACGGCAAGCTGACGCTCGACGACCTGTCGCTGCGCTGCACGAAAGTCGGTTTGCAGCACGGGCTGGATGTGAAATTTCGCCAGTCGAATCATGAGGGCGCGCTAGTCGACTGGATACAGGAAGCGATCGACACGGCGCCGGGTATGATCATCAATGCCGCGGCGTATACCCACACATCCGTCGCAATTCACGATGCGTTGCGGGCTTATCCTGGACTAAAGATCGAAGTGCACATCTCGAACCCGCGGCTTCGGGAAACTTTTCGACACATGTCTTTCGTGTCTCCGCTGGTTGACGGGATTGTCGCGGGGCTGGGACCCAATGGCTATGAACTGTCTGTTGAGTTGATGGCCAATTTGCTGAATGCCCGAGGCCGTGCGCCGAAGGAACGCGCTGCGCTATCGAGGGCGAATCCACGGACCGGTTCATAAAGCTAAAGCGGTTCTGTGACCCCTGGCCGCATGCCGTCAGGGCGATGCGAGTTTTCGACAGGTCAGATCTTCAACACGTGTTGCGCGCCCGAGTGCTTCATGCGCCAGACATCGGCGATGGCAATTGCACTCATATTGAAGATGCCGCGCATCGTCAGCCATGGCGTGACGATGTGTGCCGGCCTGGCTGTGCCGGACAGTATCGGGCCAATCAACAAAGCATCGTTAACGGCCCGGACCAGCTCCATGGAGATATTCGCCGTATCTAGGTCCGGCATGATCAAAAGGTTGGCGCTGCCTTTGAGTGCCGAGTCCGGCACCAGCGAGTCGCGTATCATCTGATTCATCGCCGCACTCGCGTGCATTTCACCGTCGACCTCGAGCTCCGGTGCCTGGGCCCTCACCAGCTTCAGCGCGGCACGCATTTTTCTCGCACTTGCTGCCCGCGAGGAGCCGAAATTCGAATGCGACAGCAATGCCACTTTGGGCTTGATACCGAAACTGCTGATGCGCTCTGCACAGGCAAGTGTGGTCGCAGCGATCTGCGCAGCCGGCGGATCGATACCGATATAGGCATCTGCAATGAACAGGGGTCCGGACGGCAGTATCAGTACGCCCATGGACGAGACCCGGGTCCCGGGTGCTGCCGGGCCAATGATGTCGATGATGTGCGGCAGGTGACTGTCGAAGCGTCCAACCGATCCGCAGATCATCGCTTCGGCTTCTCCTTTGGCCACCATGCACGCGGCGATGGCCGTCGTGTTGGTGCGGATGACATCGCGCGCGGCAGACATCGAGACACCGCGTCGGCTGACGCGATGGTGATAGAACTGCCAGTACTCGCGATACCGCCGGTCGTTCTGCGGATCGGTCAATTCGAAATCGACACCGGGTTTTATTCGCAGACCCAGGTCTGCGATGCGCATGGCAACGACCTCGGCCCTGCCGATCACGATGGGGAACGCAATGCCTTCGTCACAGACCGTTTGAACCGCTCTCAGCACGACCGGATTTTCACCCTCGGCG
>JAHKKM010000218.1 GCA_020027645.1 Pseudomonadota bacterium | reverse complement strand
TCAACGTCGGTCAGCGTCGCGTTCTTTCAGTATTTGCCCAGAAGAGACGCGGGTTTGCGCCGCTCGCTTCCGCTTTCGTACTTGCTCCAACCAGGCATCTACCGAGGGGCGAGCGGCTAAGCGCTCGAGTTCCGCCCGCAGGTACTCTTGCATGGACCTTCCTTGCAGCGCCGCGCGAGCGGCGAGCGCATCACGGACTTTCTCGGGAACATCGCGAATAGTGATTTGAATGGCCATGCTTGCATTCTGCCATCATTCGATGCAGTATGCAATTCGGCCGGGATAGGCCATCGAGCACCCTTCAATCCTTCACTTAAACAGGTCGTCGTCAGGGTGCGCTGGGGTCGATCCTTGGGGTCTTGCAATCCAGCAGTTCGATCTTCGCGAGCTGCTCCTGCACGTCCATGTGCCCGCAGCATTGGCACATCCATGTGCGGCACAGTCGACTTATGGTCGAGTAGTGAACGCCGAGATGATCGGCGATCTGTCGCATGGTGAAGCGACCGGATTGATAGGCGGTGATGACTGCATCGGCGATCGTCGTGTGATTGCTGAAGAGTTCTTGCAGCGATGTCGCCTTGGTCAAACGCTGCGATCGCGGAATCTCCCGGTCTGACTGCAACGAATGATTCGTCGCCGAGATAGATGTCTTGCTGCAGATTCTTCCAAGGCGATTCCGCATCGATACCGGCAAGAACAAATCGTTGAAATGCGGAAAGAGCCTTGGTTCGCTCGCTTGAGAAGTGAACGAGCAGGTCGGCGGCGGCAAGCCAGTCGGGTGGTGTTTGGTTGAGTGTGTTTCGATAGCTGCTCCACTGCCAATCGTCAGGATGAGAAACCAGCCGGGCACGTACTGGATTGAGCAGGACGTATCGAGTGACTTCGAGCAGGTCTCTGTTGATCAACAATCACTGCGTGATAGCGTCCTTGCAGTAGGTGCCCACATCGCCGATGGTGTCGATTGAATCGCTGGGTGTAGACACCATTCAGGTGTCGCATGCAGCGAGCGAGATTCGGTTCGGGCGTACGAACCAGCAAGTGATAGTGATTTCCCATCTGACAGTAAGCGTAGACGCGCCAGTGGAATCGCTCCGCTACCTGGCCAAGGATCGCCAGCCATTCGCGACGATCGTCGTCACCTGAAAAAATAGTGGCCTTCTGGTTACCTCGGGCAGTGACATGGTAGTAAGCGTCAGCAAACTCAATTCGTAGCGGCCTGGCCATAGCGTACGCACTGTGCCGGTGGACATCGACTGGCATACTCGCAGAGTCGAATTGCCGATTGTCCGCATCATTGTAGATGTAGGGCGGCGTGTCCGCGTCGCTGAGCGCCTTCTGCAATCGGTTTCGCACCACATTGAGCGCGCGCACCGAACCGCCGTAGTTGTTTTCCCAATGCGATTGCAGCAACTTTTCCGAAAGTCCCGGCAATCGCTTGGGATCGAATGGCAGCGGCGCCGGTGCATGTTGATATTCAAAGGCAGCGTTTGCTTTCGATGTCTCTGCGGCCTGAAGCAAGGAAGGCAATCCCCCAGCTGCAGTCACCGACAGCGCTGCTGCCGCCTGCACAAATTCGCGTCGGGTCGGTTCATTCATGGGAGCATTTCCTGCAAGCGCGGTTGGAAAACTGGTGACGAATTATCCGGGCAGCCGGTTTTCAATAGGAGTTCAGACAAGTCGTGGCGTCTATCTTGCTGAGGGTAATGCCGGCAGGTAGAGACTACGAAAATAAAAATCCGCAGTGCAAGATTAGCCAGCCTACCGAGCAATATGCTCCGGCTCCTGTTTGATGTATGACGATGCGCCGCGTTGTGTCGGCTTAAGCACCCACATGGCGATAGCTCTTGGGGCAATAAGTACGGGGTGATAAGTAGTAGTCGTAAATCCCGGCTGCAACAGACTGGTACTCTGTGCCGTTCCTATCTACCCAGCCGGCCTCTCTGGTTCGGAAGTCGATACCAGCATCGTGGAGCTGAGGAACAGGCCGTAAGAGTTGGGGCGCTATTTGATTGCTTAAGGAGAAGAGTCATGGCTCAACCGTTGGTTTCGGAATTTACCTCGTTTACCCTGGACAACGCCGGGCGATTTCTCTGCAACACCTTGCAAGAAGCGTTGGACAGCACCCAGCAGACCGTCGGCGGACGCAACCGCGATTTCGATGTCATCGTCATCGGTGGCGGCACCTTTGGATCGGTGCTTGCGGAACATCTGTTCGTGGCGGATACCACGCACAGCCGACGGATTCTGGTGCTCGAAGCTGGCCCGTTTGTGCTGCCGGAGCATGTGCAGAACATGCCGTATATGGGCGGCGCGCCGGATCTGCGCGTGCCGTGGATCAATCATCCGGCGCTTAACTACAGTGGTCTGTTGTACGCCGTGGGCGGACGCTCCTTGACGTGGGGCGGTTGGTCGCCCGAGTTGCTCGATACAGAGATGGCTGCCTGGCCGCAAACCGTCAAGAGCGCGTTACGCACACAATATTTCGAAGCAGCCAGTCGTCAGATTGGCGTGAAGGAAACCAACGACTTTATTTATGGACCGCTGCATATCGCGTTGCGTAAGCAGCTTCACGCCGGTTTGAATGCCGCGGGTAATCTCACCGGGTTCACGTTTGACGATCTGCCTAAGCATCCTGCGGTACGTTACCCGGAGGCCGGTGCGCCGCCGGTGGATGCGAGCGTGCTGCGCGAATGGCTGGGTCTGCCGGCTAACGACACCACACCGCTGGCACAATTGCATGAGTTGTTGCAGATCGAAGCGCCGCTGGCAGTTCAATCCAAAACGCAGCCGGGCTTTTTCCCAAGCAACAAATTCAGTGCGGTGCCGGGCTTGATCCGCTCGGTGCGTCTGACTAGCAACGAGGCGGATGGCGTGGGTGCGGCGGCGGATGCACGCCGGCGTTTGATGGTGGTGCCCAACTGCCATGTCCAGGAACTCATTACCGAAACGCAGGCCGACAACTGGGTACGCGTCAGCGGCGTGCGTGTTTGGCAAAACGGCGGTTCGCTGGATATTCCGCTGGCAGCACCCCGTAATGGTGGGCAGAGTGCGGTTGTGGTTGCGCTTGGCACCATCGAGACTACGCGCGTGGCGCTGACCAGTTTTAAGCAGTCGCTTGCCGGTCGCGCTGCAGAGCGCATGGGCAAGAACCTGATCGCGCATCTGCGTTCCAATCTCACCATTCGTGTGCCACGCGCGGCCATCGCCGCCAATCTGCCGGCCACGGCGATCAACAGCCTGCAATGTTCGGCGCTGCTGGTGAAAGGTAAGGCGCCCAACGGACGCACATTTCACTTCCAGATCACGGCCTCCGGTTTGAATCGAGTCGGCGCGGACTCCGAAGCCGAGCTGTTCAAGAAATTGCCGACGCTGGAACACATGACCGATATGCTACGCGCCAGTGACGATACCGTGGTGATTACCATTCGCGGCATCGGCGATATGACGCCGAACAATCCCGACAGCAAGGTCGACTTAGTCCCGTCCGCTACCGACTTTGGACGTCCTAAAGCCATTGTCGCGCTGGGTAATGCGAAAACTTCGCCGCAGCAGTTTCCAGGCAGCGCCGAAACCAACAACGATCGGGCAACCTGGGATGCGATGGACACCGTGTCCGACCAACTCGCACTGATTTTTGCCGGCAACGAGCCGTTCGATATTCTCGCCGGTGCGACGACCATCATTCCGGTGCCGGCTGGCACGGCGGCACAGCGTTTGGCGAAACTGGCGGCATTCAAAAATCGTCGCGACGATTTGGGGACCACGCATCACGATGCCGGCACCCTGCGCATGGGCGATAGCATTGCCGATTCAGTGACCAACGACTTCGGCCGCATTCACGACACCACCAACTGTTACGTGGCCGGGCCGGCGCTGTTCCCGACCGTGGGCTCGCCCAATCCGATGTTGACCGGAGTGGCGCTGGCCAAGCGTACCGGCGACTTACTTAACACCGCAGTATTACCCAGACCTGATGCGGTGATCAGTCCGCAGGACGAAACCGGTTTCCGCGCGCTGTTCGACGGCACGGCGGCAACGTTTAAGAATTGGCGACTCGCCGGTCCCGGTGGCGGCGGCATGCTGCACATGAACGGCGAAATGCTGAGTTATGGCGACGGCGGACTACGCTTGTTCTATTACGCCACGGAAACGTTTAGCGATTTTACCTTGCGCCTGCAGTTCCGCATCTTCGATACCGCGAGGCACAACAGCGGCGTGTTCGTGCGCTTCCCGCGTCCGTTGCTGGAGCTGGCCACCGCTGCATTGAAACAACGCGCGGCAAGCGAAGGCGCTTTCGATGCAGGCAATCCTGCTTGGCGACCCGTGATTGCCGGGTTTGAAGTGCAGATCGACGACAACGCGTTCGGCGATACTACCAAGGATTTTCATGGTATCCGCCCCGAACCCAACGGCCTGTTCAAAAATCGCAGCGGTGCGATTTATAAAATTCAGGCGGGTGATCGCATCTGGCACTTGAACAGCAACGAACCAACGGTGCAAACCTATGCACCCGGCCCGGCACTGGTGCCGGGCGTCTGGTTTGAATACGAGATTGTCGTACAGGGCGACGACTACCGAGTGTTCCTGACCAACCTGCAAACCGGCGAACGCAAGCAAACGACGTTCTTTCACAACACCGACAGCGAGCGTGGGCGCGCGCCGGGCATCATCGGCGTACAGTCATACGCGGGCAATATGCTGGCGTGGCGGCACATTCGCATCAAGACGTGAGGGCTGTCGTATTGATCGCCGCGAAAACTATGGCGAGTGCTTGGCTCGATAAGCCGCACCCGCGCCAGATCGCTCGCCCGCTCCGCTGAAGACCAGATCGATCAGTTGATCGACTCCTACCCCCGGTAAATGACGCTCAACACGCGCCGCACCCAGTGCTTGCTATTACACGCGGAAACGGACCTACGATTCCAATGGCAACAACGTAGTCGGTGCCGGCAGATTGTTTACGTGGGATTCATACAATTACCTGACCGCCATTCACAACTATGCGGGCCGAACCGTCAGCCTGCCTTACGATGCTAATCGTCTCCGCTGGAGACAGGTATACGTCAACAGCGGCGTGAGCGAAACGACAATTTACGCCGGTGATCTATTGCACGGAAGCCGGTGATCTATTGCAACGAGCGACCATCTGCAGTGAGGTAGATTGGTGGCGCTACATCAAGGCGAGTAACCAAACGATCGCTGTGTATTTGTGTAAGAGCAACCGGCACCAACATGTTACGTTACCTGCTAGAACCTGTGACATTGCCGTGCCGCAACCAAGACCCCGTCGAGGCTCAGTCGCACTGCAGGCAGTGCGGTGGACCTCCCCCGTTTCAGTGGACGGTTGGAAGTGTGTAATTTCAGTGATGTCGAATTTCATACCTCCTTTCAAAATCAATGGGAGACAAGTAGGT
>JAHKKM010000217.1 GCA_020027645.1 Pseudomonadota bacterium | reverse complement strand
TCGCGGATCGCCGCGATGTTCAGTGGCGAGAAGATCAATGTCACCGAGCATCGTGCCGTCCTTCATACGGCACTGCGCAATCGATCGAATCGGGCCATTACGCTGGATGGCGTCGACCTCATGACCGAGGTCAATGCCAGCCTGGAGAGGATGCGCACGTTCGTGGACGGCGTGCACGGCGGCAGGATCGTTGGCGCCACCGGGCGCACCTTTACGGATATCGTCAACATTGGCATCGGTGGCTCGGACTTGGGCATCGTGATGGCAACGGAGGCGCTGGCCAACTACCGCAATCAGAACATCCGCCTGCACTGCGTCTCGAATATCGACGGCGTGCAGCTTTCCGATGTGCTGCAACAGGTCGAACCGGCACGAACGCTGTTCGTCGTGTGCTCAAAGACGTTCAGCACCCTGGAGACATTGACCAACGCCAAGCTTGCGCGCGAATGGACCGTCGATCATCTGGGTGCCGGCGCACCTGCGCGGCATTTCGCGGCCGTGTCTACCAATGCCAAGGCCATGGATGCCTTCCTGATCCCGCCGCAAAATCGCTTCACCATGTGGGACTGGGTCGGCGGCCGCTATTCGATCTGGTCCGCTGTCGGTCTCTCGGTCGCCTTGTCGCTCGGGATGGATCAGTTCGAGCTCATGCTGACCGGCGCGCACGAAATGGATGAACACTTCAGGACGGCGCCGTTGGAGAAGAATCTGCCGGTACTGATGGGCATGCTCGGTGTCTGGAATCGCAACTTTCTCGGTATGGATTCTCTGGCAGTGCTGCCATACGACCAGCGGCTGCATCGATTGCCGGCATACCTGCAGCAACTGGATATGGAGTCCAACGGCAAGCGTGTCACGCTCGATGGCAGCGAAGTGACCTACGACACCGGTGCGGTCCTGTGGGGCGAGCCCGGTTCGAACGCACAGCATTCGTTTTTTCAGTTGCTGCATCAAGGCACCGCGAAGGTCGCGCTCGACTTCCTGGCGCCGGTCAACGCCTCCAGCAAGTTTCAAGCGCAGCAGAATCTCGCGCTGGCAAACTGCTTCGGGCAGGCCCAGGCCTTCGCATTTGGGCAGACGGAAGCCCAAGTGCGCGCCGACCTGGCTGCGAAAAATATGCCGGAGCAGGAAATCGCACGCCTGATCCCGCACAAATTGCATCCCGGCAACCGCCCGAGTTCCATCATCCTGTTCCCGCGCCTGGGACCGAAGACGCTCGGTCGGTTAATCGCGCTCTACGAACACAAGGTGTTCACCCAGAGCGTGATCTGGGGCATCAACGCCTTCGATCAGTGGGGTGTGGAACTGGGCAAGAAGCTGGCGGATACCTTGGCGCCGGTTGTCGAGAAACCAGAACAGAACACCGATCCGACACTCGCCGGCCTGTTGCAGCAGGTGGGGCAATGGCGGGCGGGATGAGTGGTCCCGATGGCGGCGGCCGGCTGTGTTCCAGACACAGCTCGCCACTCCCTACATCCATGTAGGTCGGCCGGCTGTGTTCCCGACACAGCTTGCCACTCCCTACTTCCCTGTAGGTCGGCCTTTAGTCCGACTCTGAGGTGTCGGGTTGAAACCCAACCTACAGCGAACCCGAACCTACAACCTACAACCTACAACCGAATGGCGCTAAGTTAAGCGCGCGTGCTGTCTTTCTTCACCTCTCCCTTTGGGAGAGGTGAAGAAAGACTCCGATTCGGCTTAACTTAGTGCCATTCCAACCTACAACCTACAACGACACCCGACCTGCAATACTCCTAATCTCAGCCTCGGTTTTTGTTGACATGCCATCAGAATCAAAGGCATCCTGCGGCCATGAAAGCGCCCGGACGTCCCCGCACCAGCAAGCTTCCACGTGTCGAGCAGCTGCGACATGCCAAGCAGAAGCAACGGGCGCAACAGCGGCGCGCCGGTTTGGTTCACATCCAGTTGGTGGTGCCGGTAGCGACCGCGGAGAGGCTGGCCGTGGTGCGGGAAAGTGGCGCCCTCATCGAGTTTTTGAATGACGCGCTCGACCGTCACGTGGTCCGCATTGCCGATTATCCGGCGCTTGCCGACGTGGCATGGAATCTTGCGGACAAGCTCATTCCGGCCCGCGAGGCTTTTGCGCTGTATGAACGCAACTGGCGACATATCCGCAGTGAGAAACTCACGCCTCTGGAGACACAGTTGATTGCGCGACTGACCCAAGAATTCGGCAACGGCGTCATCAATGCCTGAATTTCATCGCGATTATCATCGTGCTGTGGCGAGGCTTCTCCACAATCTGAACGCCGACTTGCTGCTCGAATCGGAGTGCTACTTTGGAGGTGGCACTCAGATCGCGCTGGCGCTGAATGAGTTCAGGGAATCTCGTGATATCGATTTCCTGTGCGCCAGCCGGAAGGGATTCCGGGTGCTGCGTGAAACGGTGACGCAGACTACGTTGGGTAAGCTGACCCGGAAACCCGTCACCCTCGTGCGCGAAGTGCGCGCTGATCGTGACGGCATTCGCACGTTCATTGAAATCGATTCCGTGCGAATCAAGTTCGAAATGGTACTGGAAGCAAGAATAGATCTTGCCGGCTTCCTCGATCCCGGACTCGGTGTTCCGGTGCTCGATCTGGATCACATGGTTGCCGAGAAATTTCTGGCGAACACGGATCGCGGCCAGGATGAGTCCGTGCATGCGCGCGATCTGATCGATCTGGCGTTCCTGGCTGCAGCACATGGGAAGCGCGCGATGCAGCCCGGCTTCGCGATTGCCACAGAAGCCTACGGCAACGCGGTTGCCTCACAGCTGGCCGGCAGCCTGGGTGCTTGGGCGTCCAGTCGCATGACAACAGAGCGACATTTGAAAGCGCTGGGCATCATCGACACGGCTACGCTGCGCAAAGGGCTGCGGGTGCTGGGTTCCATGGCAAAAGACTGAAACGCATCAATCCGAGAACACAACGAGGACATGTGAATTACAAGGGAATCATTCTTGCGGGAGGATCAGGCACACGCCTGCATCCCGTGACCTTGGGCGTCAGCAAGCAATTGCTGCCGGTCTACGACAAGCCGATGGTTTACTATCCGCTCTCGACGCTGATGCTGGCGGGAATTCGCGACATCCTGCTGATATCCACGCCGTCTGATCTGCCGCACTATCAGCGGCTGCTCGGAGATGGCCGCAAGTGGGGAATCAACCTGAACTATGCAGAACAGCCGCAACCCGCAGGACTTGCCCAGGCATTCACGATCGGCCGGCGATTTATCGGTTCCGACCGGGTGAGCCTGATTCTGGGCGATAATATTTTCTATGGACACGGATTACCCGAGCAACTACGGGCCGCCAGCGCCAACACTGCTGGCGCCACCGTCTTCGCCTATCACGTCAAGGATGCGGGCCGTTACGGTGTCGTGCACTTCGACGCGACCGGTAAGGCGTTGGGCATCGAAGAGAAGCCGCGCCGTCCGAAGTCCAACTTCGCCGTGACGGGTCTGTACTTTTACGACAATGAAGTGATCGATATTGCGGCCGCTCTCCAGCCTTCGGCCCGCGGCGAGTATGAGATTACAGACGTCAATCAAGAGTATCTCAATCGCGCAGCGCTACAGGTCGAAGTGCTCGGTCGTGGCATTGCCTGGCTGGACACCGGCACCCACGAGTCTCTGTTGCAGGCTTCGATGTTCATCGAAGCGATCGAGAGCCGGCAGGGATTGAAAGTCTGTTGCCCTGAAGAGATCGCATACCGAGCCGGCTTCATCGATGCGCAGCAGCTCGAAGGTCTCGCAGCACCGCTGGCCAAGTCGGGTTACGGTGAATATCTACGCGCCATATTGAGCGAAGGAGCCTGAGTTGGAGTTCGTGCCCACGCACATTCCGGATGTGGTGTTGATCAAGCCGAAAGTATTCGGCGATAGTCGCGGCTATTTCCTCGAGACCTGGCATGAATCGCGGTTCGCGGCTGCTGGCATAGCGACACACTTCGTGCAGGACAATCACAGTCGCTCAGCAAAATGGATTCTGCGCGGCATGCACTACCAGATGCGGCAGACGCAGGGGAAGTTGATTCGCGTCACGCGCGGCGCAGTGTTCGATGTTGCAGTCGATATGCGGCGCAGTTCAGCTACCTTCGGTCAGTGGGTTGGCATGGAATTGAACGATACGA
>JAHKKM010000216.1 GCA_020027645.1 Pseudomonadota bacterium | reverse complement strand
GCGGATGGCCACGGCACGCACACTGCAACCACCGCCGCCGGCAACAAGGTGAAGGCATCCATATTCGGTACGTTTCTCGGCAATGTCGAGGGGATGGCGCCGCGAGCGAGAATCGCCGTGTACAAGGCTTGCTGGGTAAGGCCAGGAGAAACCAAGGCGAGTTGCAATACCTCGGATCTGGCTTTTGCCATCGATGCCGCCGTCGCGGACGGCGTGGACATCATCAATTACTCGGTAGGCAGTTCGCTGACGACGGTTACCGCGCCTGACGACGTCGCGTTGATGGCCGCCACGAAGGCCGGCGTATTGACCGTCGTTGCCGCCGGTAACGAGGGGCCGAACTACTCGACCATAGGCTCGCCCGCGGGAGGCCCGTGGATCATTACGGCTGGCGCATCGAGTCGCAACGGTCAGCATTCTCTCGAGGCCCTGCAGATCGATGCTCCGGCAACAATTGCCGGTAAGTATGCGGTCAAGGAAGCGTCGTTCACGCCACGACTGAAGGACAATGACCCGATCGATGCAAAACTCGTGCTGGTCGATGACGATGACGACAGGCTGGCGAACGGCGATGCGGGCACGACCTTTGACGCCTGCGAACCGATTGTGAACGACAGCGAGATTTCCGGAAACGTGGCATTCATTCAGCGTGGCGGCTGCACCTTCGAAGCCAAGATCATCAATGCACAGGACGCGGGCGCAAAGGCCGTGGTCGTGTTCAATATCGCGGGCGAGCCGACGGTCATGACCGGGGCGTCCGGACAGGCAGACATTCCGGCGCTCATGATCGGCCAGGCCGACGGCAATCTGATTCTTGCCGAGATGACCGCCGATGTTGCTGTCGAAGTGATTCTCGACAAAGGGTTTTTCCTGAGCGTCACCGATACCGGCAATGTAATGGGTGCGTTCTCCGCGCGTGGCCCGGGCCCGGTGCCGGACATACTCAAGCCGGATGTCACCGCGCCTGGAATCAACATACTCGCCGGCTTTACGCCGGACGCCGCCAATTCGGTTCCCGACGAGAAGTTTGCGTTCCTGACCGGGACCTCGATGTCGGCACCGCATGTCGCCGGTGTTGCGGCCCTGTTACGCCAGGCACATCCGGACTGGAGTCCCGCCGCGATCAAATCGGCACTGATGACCACCGCAAGACAGAATGTTCACCAGCAGGACGGCCGGACCGCGGCTAATCCATTCGACTTTGGCAGCGGCCACATCGTGCCGAATACCGCCAACGACCCGGGCCTTGTCTATGACATCAGCGACGACGAGTACGATGCTTTTGCCTGTGGCATAGAGTCGCCGGCGATAGATCAGCAGCGCTGCGACGAGCTTGCGGCCGCCGGCATTTCATTCGCCACCACCGCTCTCAACCAGCCGAACATCGTTGCGTCACGCATGACGAATGCCGTGACGATCACACGTCGCGTGACCAATGTGAGCGACGAATCCGAATTGTACCTGGCCGAGGTCGTTGCGCCGAGCGGCATGTCGGTGCAAGTCTCTCCGGTCAGTCTCAATGTTGCCCCGGGCATGTCGGCAAGTTTTGACGTAACGATTACTTACGGCAGCGGGCCGCTGGATCTGTGGCGCTTCGGCAGCATGACCTGGAAAAGTGCCAGGCACTCCGTTCGCAGCGTGATTGCCGCAAGGCCCGTGTCGCTGACCGCGCCGGTAGAAGTCAAATCCGCCGGCGGCACAGGCAGTATCACTTTCCCGGTTGCCTTTGGCTACGACGGAACGTATTCGCCAGGCGTCCACGGTCTCGATCGTGCATTTGTCACGACCGGGTTTGTAGACAACGACTCCACCAAGACCTTCACCTTCCGTGAAACCAACGGCGTGACTCTGCACCGTTTCACAGTGCCGGCAAGTCAGCTGTATCTGCGCTTCGCGCTGTTCGATCAATTGACGGATGGCAATGACGATCTCGACATGTACCTGTACTACTGCCCGGACAACATCCTGTGTTCGAAAATTGGCGAGAGCGGGGAGGCAACCTCGCGCGAGCAGATCGATGTACTCGTTCCGGGAGCAGGTACCTATCTCGTTTTCATACACGGTTTCGAGACCGACCAGGTCGCGGGCGGTCCGGGATCCAATTATCAATTGCTGGCGTGGCAGATCGGGGTGAACGACAATGTCGGCAACATGACGGCCTCCGGACCGGCCGCCGTTACCGCGGGATCCACTCACGATGTCACCGTCAACTGGTCCGGCCTTGGAACAGACTCTGTTTACATGGGTGCCATTTCGCACAACACTCCACAGGGCCTGGTTGCCATCACGCTGATAAGCATCCAGAACTGAATACTTTCATGCGAAATACCCGATCGAGCATGTCGTGAGCGTCCCTGTCCGTTTCTCCGGAATCCTGTCGCCGGTCGTGACTCCGTTCAATCGCGACCTGAGCCCGGATCCCGAACGCCTGGTCGATCATTGCCGCTGGTTGCTGTCGAAAAAAGTCGGGCTGGCCGTTTTCGGCACCAACAGCGAAGGCAACTCGCTTTCGGTCGAGGAAAAATTTGCATTGCTCGACGGCCTGGTCGATGCCGGAATCGAACCTGGCCGCCTGATGCCGGGTACAGGCTGTTGTGCCCTGCCGGACACCGTGGAACTCACCCGGTATGCAACCGAGCTCGGCTGCGGTGGCGTGCTAATGTTGCCGCCCTTCTATTACAAGAATGTCAGCGACGACGGGCTGTTCGGCAGCTATTCCGAGGTGATCGAACGCGTCGGCAGCAGCCGCTTGCGCATCTACCTTTATCACATTCCACCGGTTGCCCAGGTCGGCCTGTCCATCGACCTTGTGGAACGACTCGTGCATCGTTACCCGGGAACTGTGGTCGGGATCAAGGACAGTTCTGGCGACTGGAACAACACGCAGGCGCTGATCGAGCGTAAATGGGACGACTTTCGCGTTTTTGCCGGCAGCGAGACGTTTCTGTTGCAGACCATGCGCGCCGGCGGTGCGGGATGCATTTCCGCAACCGCCAATATCAACCCGGCAGCTATTCAGCAGCTATACGCGGGATGGCAGAGCGCGGCGGCTGACAGCCAGCAACAGGGGCTCGATGACTTCCGGCTGCTGATGCACCGCTACCCGATGATCCCGGCGTTGAAAGCGGTGATCGCACGCTACACACGCGACACCGAATGGGGGATTGTGAGACCGCCGCTGGTCGAGCTCCCCAGCGACCAGTACCAGAGCCTGGTTGCCATGCTCGAGAAACGGGGATTCAGCATGCCGGGGCGTTGCGACTGATACCCGGTTTCACTGGCCGCCCAGGCACCGGTTCTCTATATTCTTCTCGCGCTGCAGCGGATCGTTGATGATCTTGTAGAATTCGCCGATATAGCGAACCGCCGACTCACGGTACTTGCCCTGCAAAATGTCCGGCAACAAGGCAGTCTCGAGCTCAGCTCGCCGTGAATTGAAAAGTGCAACGGTTGCATCCAGCTGGTCCAGGTTCATGCAACGGCCGCGATAGAGCCGCTGCCGAACCGAACTGAGTCCCAACGCATCGGACGGGCTCGAATACCTGGTATTGATAATCCCGGATTGATCGAAATCGTAAGGGATGACCAGCCAGCCCTGCTCGGACCCGGTTGGTATGACAACCTTGCCATTGTGACAACAGCCCTCCTCCCCCGGCCCTTGCAACGAGGACCAATCCGTATTGCCAATCAGGTACTGGAACACGGCAAACAGACTTGCATGTGCCGAATCGAGCTGCTCCGGATTGATGACACTGACGTCGTGCTCCTCCATGCCGAGACGGTCGGCAACCTCGTCGTCGGATTCGAGGAAAAATGCGGTCTCGACAATGTCCTTTTTCTTGCCTGTCGAATCGCGATAGGTAGCATTGATCATCCTCACGCGAAACGACTTGTCCGTCAGAATGTTGAAGGCACGATAGATCCCGTATTCCTGCAGCAGGTAACGCTCGTAGGTTTCCCCGCTGCGGCATTGTGTGACGATCTTGAGTTTCTTTTGCCCCTCGAACAGCGTGCCGCCTTTTTCCTGGCCCTTGAAGTTTGCCGACAGCGGCGGAAAGTGACAGTACTCGAGCCGTGTTTTGCCGCGTGTCGTCATCGTCAGCGCGACACTGACCGGCGCACCGTTTTCATCCGTGTA
>JAHKKM010000058.1 GCA_020027645.1 Pseudomonadota bacterium | reverse complement strand
AGGTCGGGCGGTGGCTCTCATGCCGTGCTGTCCAGGACCCCGGAAGCAGCTTTGGGTTTATCACGCATATTATTGAAATGTAAGCATAAAAAGAGGATCGGGTGCCACCAGGATCGCTGCACAGGCCGAAGACCCGCGGTAGTGCAACAATTCCGTAACAATTGCTGGTTAAGCTTCTGGTCCACCCAGTGGAAAAACAGCTCGCGCCGGACCCGGACAGCGGTACCAATCGCAATACAAAGCGCGGCACGACAGGAGCCAACAGTGACAAAGAGAAGCACAGCAGCGATGCTGCTTGCAAGCACAGTCGCGGTAATGCTGTTCAATGGCAGTGCGCATGCACAGGCTGGCCGTGACTATATATATGTCGTCGGTTCATCGACGGTCTACCCGTTCGCCACCGTGGTGGCCGAACGATTTGGCCGCGGCAGCGAGTTCAAGACTCCGAAAGTCGAATCGACGGGGTCCGGCGGTGGGCTGAAGTTGTTCTGCGATGGTGTGGGTGTCGATCATCCGGATATCAGCAATTCATCGAGGGCCATCAAGCAGTCCGAAATCGACAGGTGTGCGGCCAACGGCGTCACCGAGATCATAGAAGTCAAGATAGGTTACGACGGGATCGTGGTCGCAAACGCAATCGAGTCGCCAGTCATGAAACTGTCACGCAAGGACCTGTTCCTGGCGCTGGCCAGGGAAGTCCCCGGATCGGTGGACGGCGAGCTGATCAGCAATCCCTACAAGACCTGGAAGGACGTCAACCCGCAACTTCCGGCACAGGCGATCGAAGTGCTCGGTCCACCGCCGACCTCCGGCACTCGCGATGCGTTTGCGGAACTGGCCCTGGAAGGCGGCTGCAAGGAAATCGCATGGATTGCAGCGTTACAGGCCAGCGACAACGAGCGGTTTCTCAAGATCTGCCAAACAATCCGCGAAGACGGAGCGTATATCGAGGCCGGCGAAAACGATAACCTGATCGTGCAGAAACTCGAAGCCAATCCTGCAGCGCTTGGCGTGTTCGGGTTCAGCTTTCTCGATCAGAATGCGGAAAAAGTGCAAGGGCAGCCTGTTGACGGGATCGTGCCAACCTTCGATTCGATTGCAGACGGTTCATATCCGGTCTCTCGGCCACTCTATTTTTACGTCAAGAAAGCCCATGTCGATGTCATTCCGGGTCTGCGCGGCTACCTTCGGGAATTCACCAGTGAACGCGCCTGGGGCGACGAAGGATACCTGTCGGATCGCGGTCTGATTCCGCTGCCGGAGGAAGAGCGGGCGAGGGTCGCCTCTGCGGTCGCGAACCTCACTTCGTTGACCTCTTCCGGGAACTGATTCAGGTATTGTTGCTGCCTGCACGTGCCCGCGCAGATTCTCTGGCAATGATGCCGTGATATACCGCGGTAACAGTCCTGGAACCGGAGCAGCTTGACGCCATATGCAAGCGACGACACTGGTATTGATCCTTGCCGGAATGGCAACGGCAGCATTTTACCTCGGGCGAAGCCGCTCTCTGGCTATAGCGGGCGGCCCGGCGGGCATCCGCAAGCTGCACTCGCTGCCAGGTTACTACGGCTACTACGTTGCGATGTGGTGCCTGCTGCCGGCGCTCGGACTCATCCTGCTGTGGGTCATTGCGGAACCCAGAGTGGTTGTTGCGCTGCTGATCAAGAGCCTGCCCGAGGCGCAGCAGTCATTGCAGGCCGGCGAACTCAACCTGCTGGTCAATAACATTCACAATCTTGCGGCCGGCGATGCGGTGTCAGGAGAAATCGACCTGGTGCTGCGCGAGGCTGCCGAGAAGCATGCCGAGTATATGCAGGCCAGCAGAAGCCTGCTCGCGACACTTTGTGTCGGTCTGGCAGTGCTCGGTACCACTGTCGCCAGGCGTCGTATAGCGCCGGAATTGCGTGCGAGAAACCGGGTTGAGCGCGTAATCAGTGCACTGCTTATTGCCGCCTCCAGCATCGCAATTCTCACAACAATTGGCATCGTGTTCTCGGTGTTGTTTGAAGCGCTACGGTTTTTTCGGGAAGTACCATTGAGCGAATTTCTTTTTGGTCTGAACTGGAGCCCGCAAACGGCGATTCGCGCGGACCAGGTGGGGTCATCGGGAAGTTTCGGTGCGGTGCCGCTGTTTACCGGTACCCTGCTCATTACGCTGATCGCAATGACGGTTGCCGTACCGGTCGGGCTGATGACAGCAATTTATCTCGCCGAGTATTCTTCAAATCGCGTCCGCACACTGGCCAAGCCGCTGTTGGAAATTCTTGCTGGCATACCTACTGTGGTGTATGGGTTCTTCGCCGCACTCACGGTCGCTCCGGCAATACGCCGTGTCGGAGAATCCATCGGCATCCAGGTTGCTTCGGAAAGCGCACTGGCTGCGGGATTGGTGATGGGAATCATGATTATTCCCCTGGTTTCTTCGCTTTCGGACGACGCGATCAAGGCAGTGCCGCGGGCAATGCGGGATGGCGCTCTCGGCCTGGGTTCGACACGTTCGGAAGCGGTGCGCAATGTGATTCTGCCGGCAGCATTGCCGGGCATTGTCGGTGGTGTCCTGCTGGCTGTCTCGAGGGCGATCGGCGAGACCATGATCGTCGTGATGGCAGCGGGACTTGCGGCCAATTTGACCGCGAATCCATTTCAGGCTGTCACGACCGTCACGGTGCAGATCGTGACTTTGCTGGTCGGCGATCAGGAATTCGACAGCGCCAAGACTCTGGCTGCGTTCGCGCTGGGTCTGGTGCTGTTCATTGTCACCCTGGGACTCAACGTTATTGGTCTCCACGTAGTTCGAAAATACCGTGAGCAATACGAATGAGCAAAAAGCAGTGATGAAGCCCGCCGAAAATACCGCAAGGGCAAAGGTTGAAGCCAGCCTCCAGCGACGCTATCGCAAGGAAAAGGTATTTCGCCTGTACGGCCTGCTGGCGACGACCGTTGGCGTGGTCTTTCTGCTGGTTTTTTTCTCAACGCTGATCGCCAAGGGTGCATCCGCATTCCTGCAGACGCACATCCGGCTGGACATCCAATTTTCAGCCGACATACTTGCGCCGGATGGCACGCTGGATACGGCCTATGCGGACTTTGACGCAATTGTCCGCAAGGCGTTGGCCGAGCAGTTTCCACAGTCAAACGATCGAAACGCCCGCCGGGAAATGCAACGCATGGTCAGCATTGCTGCGGCGTACCAGCTTCGGGCTGCAATCGAAGCGAATCCGGATCTCCTGGGCAAGCGGCAATCGATCTTTCTCCCGGCTTCGGCTAATGTCGACATGGTGGTCAAGGGCAACATCGATCGCATGCTGCCAGAGGCGCAGCGGCAGGTATCCGACAGGCAGCTTGCATGGATCGATCAGCTCGAGTCTGAGGGCAGGCTTGTAAGGAAATTCAATACGGCGTTGTTCACCAATGGCGACTCGCGTGAACCGGAACTTGCCGGCATACGCGGTGCGCTGATGGGGTCCATCTACATGCTCGTCGTTACCATCGTACTGTCATTTCCGATCGGTGCCGCAGCTGCGGTTTATCTCGAGGAGTTTGCACCGCGTAATCGCTGGTCTGACCTGATCGAAGTCAACATCAACAACCTGGCGGCGGTGCCGTCGATTGTGTTCGGCCTGCTTGGACTGGCGGTATTCATCAACTGGCTGTCATTGCCGCGATCAGCTCCCCTGGTCGGTGGCCTGGCATTGTCACTCCTGACCTTGCCGGTGATCATCATTGCATCGCGCGCCGCAATAAAATCAGTTCCGCCATCCATTCGGGAGGCTGCGCTCGGCGTCGGCGCATCAAAGATGCAGGTTGTTTTTCATCACGTCCTGCCGCTGGCACTGCCCGGCATGTTGACCGGGGCCATAATTGGAATGAGTCGCGCACTCGGTGAATCGGCACCGCTGCTCATGATCGGTATGGTGGCGTTCATCGTCGATGTGCCGGCAGGCTTCACGGATCCGGCAACGGCCTTGCCGGTTCAGATCTATTTGTGGGCCGACAGTCCGGAGCGGGCATTTGCGGAGCGCACATCGGCCGCCATCATCGTGCTACTGGGATTCCTGCTGATCATGAATCTTGCAGCAGTGGTACTGCGAAAGCGCATGGAGAAACAATGGTGAGCAGCAATGATTGCCGCGCTCCGGGTGCTGTATGACAATGCCGGGAACGACAAGAATTACGCGCAGGGAAAACGACGTGGTATCACCGCCAGTCAATGCTGAATTGCCCATAAGTGCTCGCACGGTCGCAAGCGAACCCAGGCCCGGCGCCAATGCGCCGTTATCAGGGACCGCAGAGGAACTGGGCAAAGCCACGGTCGGCAACGTTCGGTGTGCGGATGCTTATGTGACTGCGGAAAATGTCAACGTTTACTATGGTGACAACCATGCAATCAAGAATGTCACCCTGGAAATCGGCCGCTCACAGGTGATCGCACTGATCGGGCCATCAGGCTGCGGAAAATCGACCTTTCTGCGGTGCCTGAATCGCATGAATGACACCATCGAATCGGCCAGGGTAAGCGGCACGATCCGGCTTGGCGGACAGGACATCTACAGCAGGGAACTCGATCCGGTTGCATTGCGCGCTAGGATCGGCATGGTGTTCCAGAAGCCGAACCCGTTTCCGAAGAGCATTTACGACAATGTTGCCTATGGACCGCGCATCCACGGACTGGCAGCGGATCGCGCCGAACTGGATGACATTGTGCACAGGAGTCTCGAAAGAGCCGGCTTGCTGAAAGAGGTGAAAGACCGCCTCGATGAGCCTGGCACAGGGCTTTCCGGCGGACAGCAGCAACGCCTGTGCATTGCGCGAACGATTGCGGTGAATCCGGAAGTTATCCTGATGGACGAGCCCTGTTCTGCGCTCGATCCCATTGCTACCGCGAGAATCGAGGACTTGATTGACGAGCTGTCGCAGAACTTCTCGATCGTCATCGTCACGCATTCGATGCAACAGGCCGCGCGAGTTTCGCAACGGGTCGCTTACTTTCACCTGGGGTACCTGGTCGAAGTAGACGAGACGGACCGGATCTTCACCAACCCGCGCCACAAACTCACGGAAGACTACATCACGGGTCGAATCGGCTAGTGAATTAGGGTGACAGTAACCTTAATTCACAGCGAGATCGGGGTCAGACCACGACTTCATTGTGAATTAAGGTTACTGTCACCCTAATTCTCTGAGCAGGTCGTTAAGGCTGGTTTTCGCTCGCGTCGCCGCATCGACCCGCTTGATGATCACAGCGCAATACAGTGAATGACTGCCGTCGGCGGCAGGCAATGTGCCGGATACGACCACAGATCCTGCCGGAATGCGGCCACGACTGATTGTTCCGGTTTGCCGGTCGTAAATTCGTGTGCTCTGGCCGATGAAGACGCCCATCGAAATTACCGAACCTTCCTCGACTATCACACCTTCGACAATTTCAGAACGTGCGCCGATAAAACAACCGTCCTCAATAATTGTAGGTGTCGCCTGCACGGGTTCGAGTACGCCGCCGATTCCGGCGCCGCCGGACAGGTGAACGTTACGGCCTATCTGCGCGCAGCTGCCGACGGTCGCCCAGGTATCGACCATCGTACCGCTGCCGATGTAGGCCCCGATATTGACGTAACTTGGCATCAGCACGACACCCTTTTCCAGGAATGCGCCGCGTCGCACGATGGCATCGGGCACCACCCTCAGTCCTGATTCCGCAAATTGCTGTTGTGATCGGCCGGCAAACTTGAGCGGCACCTTGTCGTAAAAATTGCTGTGCGCACCTTCAATGAGTCGGTTGTCCGCCAACCGGAAACTCAACAGCACCGCCTTCTTCAGCCATTGGTTGACCTGCCATACCCCGTTGACCTTTTCTGCCACGCGTGCCTGGCCGGAATCGAGCAGCCTGATTGCCGCTTCCACGGCTTCCTTCAACCGGGTTTCGTCAGCAGCGCTTTCGCCATCACGCTGACGTGCGAAACCCGCTTCGATTATGGATTGCAATTCCTTCATTGCCGCTCCCGCTGTTTCATGGGCATCAGTTGCGCTGATCGAGGCGTTCGATCAGGTCAGCCTTGAGCGCAGCGCAGACTGCATCGGACAGGGGTTCTCCGTGCTGATCGACGACATAGAACACGTCCTCGGCACGCTCGCCTATGGTCAGAATCTTGGCTGTTTCAATGTCGATACCGTATTCCACAAACACTTGGCCGACCTTGCTCAGGAGACCCGGTCGGTCGGCGGCGACTATCTCAAGAACGGTACGGCGCCGTCCGAGATCCTCACTGGACAGGATCTCGGTCCTAGTGGAAAACATTCTTACCTGTCGCGGAGCAGGGCGCATGACTTTGGCCGGCGCACTTTTTGCAGACAGGACCCGGGTCAGGTTTTGCCGCACTTTTTCGATTCGCCGTGCGTCAACCACTGTGCGCTTGTCCGTTTCCAGAAACACAAACGTTTCCAGGCTGTAACCATTGGCGATTGGCACAATGCGTGCATCGACAATGGTCATGCCCAGCTCATCGAGGACCGCCGTTACATGCGCAAAAGTATGTTTGCTGCGTGCTGTGTAGAGCATCGCCTCCATGCCATCACCATCCGGCTGCTTGCGCACTGCCACAAGGCCGGTTGAGCTCGCGGCATCGGCGTCTGCAAGTATTTCGGTGTGCCAGGCTATTTCTTCGCCGCGACAGCGGAGGAAATAATCCTCATTGAACAGGCGCCAGACTCGCTCGACACTTGAATCCGGGAAGCCGCTCTCCTTGAGGGCGGCACGGGCTGCGGATTGTGTTTCGCCGATCAGCTGCTCGCGGTCAATCGGATTTTCCAGGCCACGACGAAATGCCTGTGATGTCAATTCATACAGATCGCGAAAAAGAGTCGCCTTCCAGGAATTCCAGAGCCTTGGATTGGTGCCGCGAACATCGGCGACCGTCAGGCAATACAAATTGTCCAAGTGCATCTGATCGCCGATCCTTGCGGCGAATTCGCTGACCACAGCCGGATCGCTGATGTCTTTTTTTTGCGCTGTCATTGAAAGAATCAGGTGATTACGCACCAGCCAGGCGACGGTTCGCGCATCGTACGGGCTCATGCCATGCTCGAGGCAGAATGACTCGGCATCGACCGCGCCAAGTTCCGAATGGTCCCCGCCTCGACCTTTCGCGATATCGTGAAACAGTCCTGCGAGATACACGATCTCCGGCTTTTCGAACGACTGCATGAGTCGGCTGCAATGGGGGTACTCGTCGTCGTAGCGACTCAACGCGAACCGCCGCAGATTGCTGACGACGAACAGCGTATGTTCGTCCACAGTGTAGGCATGAAACAGGTCGTACTGCATTCGCCCGACGATTCGACCGAACGAGGGTATGTACAGTCCGAGTACACCATACAGATTCATGCGCCGGAGTTCGTGAGTGACGCCGGCCGGGGCACGCAAGATGCTCATGAACAGGCGGTGATTTCTCGGGTTCTGGCGGAATTCCTCATCGATCAGGTTTAAATTGCTCTTGATCAGCGCCACCGTGTGCGCGCTGACGCCATGAATATTGTCTTGTTGTTGCAGCAACAGAAAAATTTCCAGCAGTGCTGACGGGTCCTGGCGAAATATCCGGTCATTTACCGTCTGCAGATAGCCGTTGCGAATCTGAAAGCGCGCGTTTAACGGCACCGGCGCGGCGCGCGGATCCATCAGGATTTCCTCTTCGAACAACTGCAACAGCATCTCGTTCAGCCGGCTGAGATCCATTACCGTGCGGTAGTAGCGTTGCATTAACTGCTCGACGGCCAGTGTGTAACGTGCATCCTCGTAACCGAGCATTTCTGCCAGCCGGCGCTGGTGATCGAACAACAGCCGGTCTTCCCGCCGACCGCTGAGAATGTGCAGGGCGAACCGCACGCGCCATAGAAATTCCTGTCCTTCCTGCAGGAGTTGCAATTGCGAATGCGTGAGAAAATTGTGATCCACGAGTTCGTCGAAGCGACGACTGCCAAAATGCCGCCGGGCAATCCAGCCGATAACTTGTATGTCGCGGAGGCCGCCGGGACTGCCCTTGACGTTGGGTTCGAGTTTGTACGCCGTGTCGTCGTATCGGTGGTGGCGAGCCTTTTGTTCGTCGCGCTTTGCCAGGAAAAAACGATCGGAGGGCCACATCCTGTCGGTAGCCGTAGCTGTGTATACGGCATCCAGCAGTGCCGGCGGGCCACACAACAGCCGCGATTCCATGAGCGTGGTGATGACCGTGATATCGGCCTCCGCTTCGCGGCGGCAGTCGTCGACATTGCGGACACTGTGTCCCGCTTCAAGGCCAATGTCCCAAAGCGTGGCAACGAATCCGGCGAGGATGGTGTCAGCGCCCTGTGGAAGCTCGCCGTCCAGCAGTAACATCAGATCGACATCCGACCCGGGGTGCAGCTCGCCACGGCCATAGCCGCCAACGGCAACCAGCGCAATACGCTCGTAGAGATCCGGGGCGAGCTGCTTCCAGACATGGATCAGCAACTGATCGATCAGTTGCGCCCCGAGTGTGACGAGATGGGTCACCGGGTCGCCGGCCTTGAATCGATCCGCGAGCCTTTGCCTCACGAGGGCAAGCGCTTCGCGCCAATCCGCCGCGGTATGGCTGGCGGCAAGGCTCATGTTGAGCGTCGTCAGGTCCGGATCGGGGCGGTCCGACGCGTCGACATGGAGTTTATAAGCCATTGAAACTTAAATAAAAAACTAGCGTTGGGCGGCGCCCAGCGTCAGCACCTCGTAACCGCTTTCCGTCACCAGTACCGTGTGTTCCCACTGCGCGGACAGGCGATGGTCCTTGGTCACCACGGTCCAGCCGTCGGGGAGCAAGCGCACGTGGCGTTTGCCTGCGTTGACCATAGGTTCGACGGTCAGTGTCAGACCCGGCTGAAGCTCCATTCCTGTCCCGGCCCGGCCGAAATGGAGCACCTGCGGATCCTCATGGAAGATACGCCCGATGCCGTGGCCACAGTACTCACGAACGACCGAAAAGTGGTTTTTCTCGACGTGGTCCTGGATTGCCTGGCCTATGTCACCGAGCCGCTTGCCGGGCCCAACCTGTTCAATGCCAAGCCACATGGCTTCGTAGGTCACGGCCGACAACCGCTCGGCCTGGATGCCCGGTTTGCCGACAAAATACATACGGCTGGTGTCACCATGAAAACCGTTCTTGATCACAGTCACGTCGATATTGACCACGTCACCGGATTTCAGGATCCGGTTTCCCGGGATCCCGTGGCACACGACATGGTTGACCGAAGTACAAATGGATTTCGGAAATCCCTTGTAATTCAAGGGGGCAGGTATGGCCTGCTGAGTATTCACGATGTAATTATGACAAATCGTGTTCAATTCATCCGTGCTGACGCCCGGTACCACGTGCTCGCCGATCATGTCGAGTACGTCGGCCGCCAGCCTTCCGGCGACGCGCATCTGGTCCTGCTCCGCAGTAGTCTTGATCGTAACGTTCATGTTGCCTTCAAAATGCTCGTTTGAGCTGCCGATACTGCCGCTGCGCCGGATAACCGGGGCAATCGCGACCCCGCTTCGGGCGCAGCTCTTCCCGCACCCTGTAAGCGCGTGATTCCAGTCTGAAATCCGGCGTTGTTGCTGTAGAACGGGTATGGTATAAAGCGCGCGCCCTTGAGGCAAACAATCCACACGTACACTGACGCATGGCACTGGGTGCCCCACCGAAAAAGGGGTTGTGCCATGGGGTGTACGGAGGCTTAACCCGGAGAAATATCATGGCAGACATCACCATGCGCCAGATGCTTGAGGCTGGCGTGCATTTTGGTCATCAGACCCGTTACTGGAATCCGAAGATGGCACCCTACATCTTCGGCGAGCGTAACAAGATCCATATCATCAATCTTGAAAAGAGCCTGCCAATGGCTCGGGACGCTTATGCGTTCGTCAAGACCACAGTTGCCGATGGCGGCAAGGTGCTGTTTGTTGGCACCAAGCGCGCCGCGCGCGACGCCGTGCGTGCGCACGCAGAACGATGCGAAATGCCTTACGTCAGCTATCGCTGGCTTGGCGGCATGTTGACCAACTACAAGACCATCCGACAATCCGTCAAACGCCTGACGACGCTCGAGCAAATGGCCGAAGACGGTGCTTTCGAGCGCCTGACCAAGAAGGAGGTCCTGGGTCTCAATCGCGAACGCGAGAAACTGGAACGCAGCCTCGGCGGCATCAAGGAGATGTCCGCGTTGCCGGACGCATTGTTCGTAGTCGACGTCGAGCATGAAGACATCGCTGTGCGGGAAGCACGCAAGCTGAACATCCCGGTTATCGCGATAGTCGACAGCAATTGTTCACCGGAAGGTGTCGACTACATTATTCCGGGCAACGACGATGCCATGCGAGCCATTACGCTGTACGCCACTTTCATCGCGGACGCTGTGCTGGATGGCAAGGCATCTTTGCCGCAGGTCGTTCTCGGCGAAGACGAGTTTGTTGAACTCGATGAAGAAGGCAAGCCGAAAAAGGCCGGCGGGCGTCGCAAGAAGGCGCCGCAGAAGCCAACCGCCAAAGTTACGCGCAAGGCTCCGGCGAAGAAGATCGAGGTTGACGCAGTGGAGTCGATCGCGCAGCCAGCAGAGACCCATCCGGATGTCGACAGCCGCGCCGATATTGACGTCGAGACGGCCGACGAGGGCGTAGAGGCGATTGCCGCCGTTCGCACAAAGCCGTCCAGCAAGAAAGCGCCGGCAAAAAAGGCGACAAGGAAAAAGGCTGCGTCAAAGAAGAAGCCCGAAAGCAAAGAAGCAGCTGACGAGGAACAGTAACAGTATCTCGCGGCCCGACTGAATTTCAAAGCAGGTGGCATCGTCCGGCGCGAACCGCCGGGTGCTGCCAGAGGCTGCGGCCGAAACACGACGAGGAATGAGCGATGTCAATTACTGCATCGATGGTCAAGGAACTGCGCGAGCGCACTGGCGCTGGCATGATGGAATGCAAGAAAGCGCTGGTTGAAGCGGCAGGCGACATGGACAAAGCGGTCGAGGTCCTGCGTATGTCCGGGCAGGCCAAGGCGGACAAGAAATCAGGCCGCGTCGCCGCCGACGGTCGCATTGTTATCAAGAGCAATGCGGCGCAAGCAGTTATCGTCGAGATCAATTCCGAGACCGATTTTGTGGCCAAGGACGACAACTTTGGTGTATTCGCGGACGCGGTGGCGGAAAGCATACTTGCGGGCAAAGCCGACGATGTCGAGGCGCTCGCCAGGCAAAAGCTGGCCGACGGACGCACCGTCGAGACCGCGCGCACCGAACTGGTCGCAAAAGTCGGCGAGAACATATCGCTGCGCCGGTTCCAGCGTGTGCCGAAGCGTGGCAATCTTGGTATTTACTCACACGGTGCGCGGATCGGCGTCATCGTGACCATCGATGGAGGCGACGTCGAGTTGGCGCGTGACTTGGCCATGCACGTGGCGGCGGCCAATCCGGTTTGCGTGGATGAACGCGGTGTTCCGGCGGAGACCCTGGAGAGAGAGCGCCGCATATTTGCCGAGCAGGCAGCCGAGTCCGGCAAGCCAGCCGCAATTGTGGAAAAAATGGTGTCGGGCCGCATTGCCAAGTTCCTGAAAGAAATCACTTTGCTCGGCCAGCCCTTCGTCAAGGACCCTGACGTCAACATCGCCAGTCTGCTCAAAAAGGCCGGCGCGACTGTCACCGGTTTCGTGCGTTTCGAGGTCGGAGAAGGCATCGAAAAGAAGCAGCAGAACTTCGCCGAGGAAGTTATGGCGCAGGTTAATCAGCGCGCATAAACAACTGATTAATTTCACGAAATTGGCATGGAATCTGCGACTTACGATAGTATTGACAGCTGTAGGCGGGGGAATCGCCGCAACGCACTTCACAGTAAAAGGCCGATCGCATGAATGAAGCCCCGGTTCTCTATCGCCGCGTACTGCTGAAATTGAGCGGTGAGGCGCTGATGGGCGAACTCGACTACGGAATTGAGCCGACGGTCATTCAGCGCATTGCCGGCGAAATCGAAGCCGTGACCAAACTCGGCGTGGAGGTTGCCATTGTGATAGGTGGCGGCAATATCTTTCGCGGTGCTGGACTGGCGCGCGCCGGCATGGATCGCGTAACCGGCGATTACATGGGCATGCTGGCCACCGTTATCAATGGCCTCGCGATTCAGGATGCCCTGGAGGCGCGCGGCATTTTTGCACGCGTCATGTCCGCGCTGCAGATCCACGAAGTGTGCGAAGACTACATTCGCCGACGGGCTATCCGACATCTCGAGAAGGGCCGTGTCGTAATCCTGGCAGCTGGCACCGGCAATCCATTTTTTACTACTGACACTGCTGCAAGCCTGCGTGCGATCGAGATTGGCGCCGACGTACTGATGAAGGCAACCATGGTCAGCGGCGTGTATGACTCGGATCCAAAACTAAATTCTGAAGCGGCCATGTATGACACCGTGTCATTCGACAAGGTTCTCGTCGACAAGCTGCAGGTCATGGACGCAACAGCAGTCGTCATGTGTCGTGACAACAATCTGCCGTTGCGGGTGTTTGACATGACGGAAGACGGTGCGTTGGTCCGAGCCATGACCGATGACACTGTAGGTACTCTGGTAACAGCAAGCCCGTGACGCTTGCGCGCTTCGTGCGCGTTCCACGCGAGGACAGTGATTGTGCTAAAGGAAATAAGAAAAGATACCGGCGACCGAATGAACAAGAGCGTCGTATCGCTGAAGCAGGAATTGACCAAGCTCCGCACTGGCCGTGCACATACCAGCCTGCTCGACCATATCACGGTCGAGTACTACGGCAGCCAGGTGCCGCTC
>JAHKKM010000215.1 GCA_020027645.1 Pseudomonadota bacterium | reverse complement strand
ATGCTGTCGTCGTGCTTGAAGCGCAGTTCGGGGACGTGCCGGATTTTCATCGACTGCCCAAGCTTGCTTCTTAGAAACCCGGAAGCACGCTGCAGACCATCGAGAGCCGGTTGCGGATCATCATCGGGTTGCAGCAGACTGAAAAACACCTGCGCGACACTGAGATCACGACTCAAATCGACATTTGTCAGTGACACGCCCGCGACACCAGGGTCCTTGATCTCAAATCGAAGTACGTCGCTCAAGGTGCGCATAAGCTCAGCGGCAAGGCGCTGGTGTCGTGAATACTCTCGCGGCATATGGCAGGTTCCGACTACGAATGCCTAGTCGATAGTGCGAGCAATTTCAACGCGCTCGAAACACTCGATCTGGTCGCCCACCCTTACGTCGTTGTAATTCTTCACACCAATTCCGCATTCCGTGCCTGCCCGCACTTCGTTGACCGGATCCTTGAAGCGACGCAAGGAATCGAGTTCGCCTTCGAAAATGACCACATGGTCTCGCAATACACGAATCGGGTTGGACCGTTTGACATACCCTTCCATGACCATACAGCCCGCGATGTTTCCGTACTTCGGCGACTGGAACACATCCTTGACTTCGGCGAGCCCGACTATGGTCTCGCGAATCTCGGGTGCGAGCAGTCCGCTGAGTGCGGCCTTTACGTCGTCGATAGCCTCATAAATGATGCTGTAATAGCGCACGTCGATGCCGGACTCTTTCATCGCCGCACGCGCAGCCGCGTCGGCCCGAACATTGAATCCGATGATCACAGCCTTCGACGCAGCCGCCAGTGTCGCATCGGACTCGGTTATTCCACCAACAGCTGCGCCTATCACCTTCACGCTGACTTCGTCTGTCGACAGCCTGTTTAGCGCATCCCGCAAGGCTTCAGCGCTACCGTGCACATCAGACTTGATGAGTACCGGAACAACCTTGTTGCCGCCGGCAGCCATCTGGCTGAACATGTCTTCGAGCTTCGATGCCTGCTGTTGTGCGAGCTTTGATTCACGAGTCTTGGCCTGCCTGAACTCGGCAACTTCCCTGGCCTTGCGCTCGTTCTTGACAACCAGGAAGTCGTCACCGGCACTCGGCGTCTTTGAAAGTCCGAGGACAAGAACGGGCGTCGATGGGCCGGCCGAGGAAACGGAGTTCTGGTTTTCGTCGAACATGTTGCGAATTCGACCGTACTCCTCGCCCGCGATGATCATGTCGCCTTGTTTCAATGTGCCTGACTGAACCAGGAGTGTGGCCACAGCACCTCGGCCTTTCTCAAGACTGGACTCAATGACGATACCCTGCGCCGGACCGTCAGCGACCGCTTCCAGCGACATCATTTCAGCCTGTAACAGGACGGCGTCCAGCAGCGCGTCCACGCCCTGCCCGGTTTGCGCCGATACCTGCACAAAAAGGTTCTCGCCGCCCCACGCCTCGGAAATTATGCCGTGTTGGGAGAGTTCACTGCGTACCCGTTCCGGATCGGCGTTTTCCTTGTCCATCTTGTTGATCGCAACGACGATCGGCACACCGGCCGCTTTCGCATGCTGGATCGCTTCAACAGTTTGGGGCATGACGCCGTCATCGGCAGCGACGACCAGAATGACTATATCGGTCGCCTGTGCGCCGCGGGCACGCATAGCCGTAAACGCCGCGTGGCCCGGAGTATCCAGAAAGGTTACGGTGCCCTTGTCGGTCTCGACGTGATAGGCGCCGATATGCTGTGTGATACCGCCGGCCTCGCCTGCTGCAACCTTGGTGCGACGAATATAGTCCAGCAGCGACGTCTTGCCATGGTCTACATGGCCCATGATCGTGACGACCGGTGCACGCGGTGATTGCTCGCCTTCCGGAATCTCGTCTGCCAGCAATGCATCATCGATGCTGGTGCCGCTTACCGGCTTGGGAGTATGGCCAAGTTCCTCGACCACCAGAATTGCAGTGTCCTGGTCGATGACCTGGTTGATGGTCACCATCGCACCCATATTGAAGAGAACCCTGACCACCTCGTTGCCCTTTACCGCCATGCGCTGTGCCAGTTCCGACACGGCAATACTTTGCGGAATCTCGACCTCGCGCACCACCGGTGTGGTCGGCATTTCGAAGCCGTGCTGACTTTCAGCATTCAGTGCCACGGCACCACGCCGTCGCACTGGAGATTTTCGTTTGCGCCGTCCGCTCTTGTCGCCAGCAACATGCAGCTCCTGACGGCCGTACCGGGTCTCCGGCGCTTTTTTGCGTTTTTCCTTTTCCTTGCTGCGCCGTTCCCGCGCGTCCTGATCGGCACGCTCGATCCGCGCCTTTTCCTCGGCCGCCGCTGCGTGTTCTCGAAGTTCCCGTGCTTCTCGGGCTTCTCGCGCTTCGCGGGCTTCCAGCTCGGCCTGCCGCTTCTGTTCGTCGGCAAGTCGCTTGTTTTCTTCGGCCGTCTCCGCAAGCTTTTCCTTTTCGGCCTTCAGTCGTTCCTGTTCGTTTCGAGCCGCATCGATTCGGTCCTGCTCTTCCTGCCGCTTGCGATCGAGCTCCTCCTGTTCCTGCAGGGCCTGTTTCTCCAGAACGTCGCGCTTGATGTAGGTCCGCTTGCGCCGAACTTCCACGTTGACCGTGCGTGAACGACCCTGGACGCCAGCGAGGCGGAGTTCTGTTTGTGATTTGCGCTTGAGGGTAATGCGCCGGGGAGAGCCGGTGCTGCCTGTGCCTTCATCCTGGCCATGACTGCGACGCAGGTGCGTAAGCAGCTCGAGCTTCGCATCCTCGCTGATCGTATCGTCCGAGCCCTGAACCTTGATGCCGGCTTCGTCGAGCTGCGAAATCAGCTTCTCGACCGGCACCTTCAGTACGTCGGCAAATTGTGCGACCGTCACATCAGCCATTGTCCATCTCCCAAAAAATCAACGGTCAGGCCTGCTGTTCTGCATCGAACCAATGGGCTCGTGCTTTCATGATCAATGCTGCGGCTTCCTGCTGATCCATTTCGTTTATCTCCAGCAGATCGTCCGTGGCCAGTTCCGCAAGGTCTTCGCGGGTAACGACCCCTTCGCTGGCCAGCTTGAAGGCCAGGCCACGGTCCATGCCTTCCAGACTGAGCAAGTCCGCCGCCGGTTCCGCTTCGTCGATTTTCTCTTCGCGAACGATTGCCTGCGTCAACAGCACGTCGCGGGCACGATTGCGCAGCTCATTTACCATGTCCTCGTCAAACTCCTCGATTTCGGCCAACTCGGAGGTCGGCACATACGCAACCTCTTCGATTGTCGAAAATCCTTCCTGCACCAGGATGAGCGCGACTTCCTCATCGACGTCGAGCTGCTTGGTGAACAATTCGAGCAGTTCCTTCATTTCCGATTCGCTCTTCTGCTCGGCGTCGGTTTCCGTCATGACGTTCAGTTCCCAACCGGTCAGTTCGCTGGCAAGCCGGATGTTCTGACCGCCGCGGCCAATAGCCTGTGACAGCTTGTCCTCGTCGACCGCGATATCGATGCTGTGCGCATCCTCATCGACAACAATTGACTGCACCTCGGCCGGGGACATGGCGTTGATGACGAACTGAGCCGGGTTGTCATCCCACAGGATGATATCCACGCGCTCTCCGGCAAGCTCGTTCGATACCGCCTGAACACGCGAGCCGCGCATGCCGACGCAGGCACCAACCGGATCAATTCTCGGGTCATTGCTCTTCACAGCGATTTTGGCTCTGAGACCAGGGTCGCGTGCAGCACCCAAAATGTCGATAAGGCCCTGGCCGACCTCCGGCACCTCGATCTTGAAGAGCTCGACAAGGAATTGCGGCGATGTGCGGGTCATGAACAATTGCGGACCGCGAGGCTCTGATCGAACCTCGGTCAGCAACGCTTTCATACGGTCCTGCGGGCGTACCGGCTCACGCGGCACCATCTGATCGCGCGCCACGAAACCCTCGGCATTGCCGCCAAGATCGATATAAACACCGTTGCGATCGACCCGCTTCACCAGTCCGGACAACAACTCGCCCACGCGGCCCTTATAGGCCTCCACAACCTGTTCGCGTTCCGCTTCGCGTACCTTCTGCACGATCACCTGCTTGGCCGTCTGTGCAGCGATGCGTCCGAACTCGACGGACTCCATCGGTACCTCGACGTAGCCGTCCGGCTGTGCGTTCGGGTCGACATCGACCGCATCTATCATGCGCAGCTCCCGATCC
>JAHKKM010000057.1 GCA_020027645.1 Pseudomonadota bacterium | reverse complement strand
ATCCGACCAGTAGCGATGCTGGATGTTGCGCGGGCTGATCCGAGCTTTCGCAAATGCCTTGTTACCGGTGATCAGCTGATCGTTTTCGAGCAGCGCAAAACCGGGCTCGCGATAGATGACGCGCTCGCTGTCAAGCAGTGTAATACCTGCATCGTTGAGGTGTGCGGCAAGACGGCCCATAGGGGAGTTCGCAGGAACCTGCTCAGTCGGACTTCATGTGCCGGATCAATTTGTCGTCTACGTAAACTTCGCTGTCGAATACCAGGCGCTCCTGAAACAACTGCAACTGGTAGACAAGAAACATGAGGAGGATGCTGAGCAGCAGCGCGACCAGGGTCGAGTTGAACGCAACGCCCAGGCTCTCCGTTACGCCGGCAATGTCGCCCTGCACTGCCTTGTCCGCCTGTGCCAGCGCGTCGCCGATACCTCGGACCGTGCCGATGAATCCGATGGCCGGAATCGCCCATGCTATGTAACGGATCATGGACAGTTCGGATTCGAGGCGATTGGCTTCCGATTCGAGTACGGTGTGAGTGCTGCTGGATACATCCTGAATATTGCGCGTAGTGCTGAAACGTCGCAATGCTGATAACAACACTCTGGGCAAGAGACCATTCTGCTCTTCCGCGGGCAGTGCCTGAACCTGCCGCGCAAATTCGCGCGTATCCTCCGGCAGAATGCGCATGCCCTCCGCGATCGAAACCACGTCGACATCCAGCATCCGCCGCTCACGCATCAGCGTGCGTGCCTTGTAGCCCATGATCGCCATCGCCCAGAACATCAGGATGAAACAGGACTCCTGTTCGGGATCCTTGATCAGCACCCACATCGAGCGCGGCGCCACATAGCCCGGGTTCCGTGCGGATTCGATAGCCAGCTGTTCGAGGTCATACCTGGCATTCGGCAAAACGACGGAAACATAGTATGCGTGCGTGATGATGACAAAGATGATGAGCGCGAACAGCTGAAACACGAATTCAACCGGAATGTCCCTTTTTTTCATTTATAGCTCTCGACTGTTGGCAACCGCTTTGACATGACCGGTCAGATATTGGACGGAAAGGGAATCGGCTCATCCGCAGGAACTTCTTCCGTCGGGATAAAGTCGTCGTCGTCCTCTTCGTAAGTCTGCTCATCGAGGTCGGCATCCTCGATATCCAGCAGGTCCTCGTCCTCCGCCGCTACGTCCGTCTGGTCTGCGTCGTCGGCGACTTTATCCGCGTCGGCATCGTCCGTGCCGGCACCGCCGGTCGCGGCCGCCTCCGGCGTTTCGGCGCCTGGCTCGTCCGCCTGTTGCGCCGCCACGGAGAAGCTGAGCAGGCATGACAGCAGGGTAGCTGGAAGATATGCCAGTAAATTCAGCAGCTTGAGCTTAAACAAAGGCCTGTCTCCTCGGCTTGTGCAATAGCGGGTTGGACAATACGCCTTGTCAATCGTCGCATACAAATTCACTCCGGCGACCTGGCGACACGAAACCCGACGTCGACGCGACCATTGTTACCGTAATCGCGATAACTGAAGCGGAGCTCCGTCACCCCGGCGTGCCTCCAGCTCGAACCCCGGATGACCCGATTGGCGCCCCTTTCGGGTCCTTTCGGGTCGCTGACAGGGTTCAGCTGTCCCGGGGTCGGCACAGAATAGTAATCCTGTACCCATTCGGCAACGTTGCCACCCCCGTCATAGATGCCAAGCACATTCGCGGCAAAGGTTCCCACCGGCGAAGTCGACGCGTAACCATCGTCGTAACCGGGCAATACCGACGGCACCAGGTCGATGGCCGACTTGTCGGCAAAGTTACCGCTGTCGCGCCGCGGCGGCATTCGATCTCCCCAGGGGAAAATCATGGCCTTGCTACGCGCCTGGTAGCGGACGGCCCACTCCCATTCCGCTTCTGTTGGCAGCCGGTAACCGTTCGGCGTCGGTGTTATTGGCTGCCATTGTTCGAATTTCTTCAGGTAGGCCGGCGTAAGGCCCTCCTCGGCGCTCAGCCAATTGCAGTATTCGACCGCATCGTTCCACGTGATATTGACCACGGGATTCAGATCACCGGCCAGCGACGGATGCAAACCCTCGCCGGAAACGTGTGCGGCCCTGTAGCGGTTGAATTCCCGGTTCGTTACCTCCTTCGCGCCGATCAAAAAGGGCTTGGTCAGAAGTACCGGCACAATGACTTCGTTGGCCCGCCGGCCCTGTTCACTGCGCGATGAGCCCATGGTGAAGCCACCGGGTTCGATTCTCACCAGCGCCTGGCCCTGCGAGTTTGTAATGACATTGGCGGCGCTTCTCGCCAGCACCTCCTCGTCGGACAGCAGCCGGACCTGGATGGTCTGAGGGTAACCAGGCCGTGGCGTCACGCTGCGACTGAAGGTCTGGAATCCGTCGCGCCGCACCTCGAGCTGATGCGGAGCCGAAGGCAGTTTCAACGACATCGAGCCGCTGCCTCGCGACTGCCCGTCGACATAAACAATGGCATCGCCTGGCTGGACTTCGATCCTGACATCACCAACCCGGGCAGTCAGGTCAACGGTAATGGCTTCGGCCGCGGCGGCAGTCAATCGGACCTGGCGCACGATGGAGCCGTAGCCTGCTTTCGACAAACCGATGTCGTAGTTGATATCCGGAGATAGCGCGACGCGGATCGGAGACTGGCCGCGATAGTGCCCGTTGACTGTTACGTTCGCGCCGCGCGGAATGGTGTTGACCTGCAGCTGGGCGTTGGCCGGCTCCAGCCGTATCAGCGGCAACACCTGGTGCTCATTCGGTCGCGTGTCGACAGTCCCGTCCCAGGCTTTGAATCCATCGAGCACAACGGAAAGCGTGTGGCTGCCCTCCATCAGCTGCAAAGTCGCCGGCGTCTGCCCGAGTTGATCGACACCTTTGTAAATGATGGCGCCAGGTGGTTCAGTGGCGATGTCGACGTTTGCCCAGCGGGGCACCAGCTGAACGCTGATCTGCTGGTGCCGGCCAAGCCCCGGAATCGCCAGCGTATCTGCAAAGGGGAGGTATCCCTCGGCGGCGACGGCCACCGAGTGACTGCCGGGCTCGAGCTCTACAGGTCCGAAGGGAGCCTTGCCGATCTGCGTGTCGTCCACGGTAACCAGCGCATCGACCGTCGGATCGGTCGCAACGGTCAGGTAGCCCGGCAATTTTCGCAATTCGATCAGCACGGTCCGGCTGGGAGTTTCGTCGACCAGCAGCGCCTGGTCTACGTCGTAATACCCTGCCGTTTTCACGTGTACCACGTATGAGCCTTCACGCATCAGGACACGGTCGCCGAAAGGCACGGTGAACCATCCGCCGCTGATCGACAATTCGTCGGGCTCTGCCGGCTGTACGTCGAATTTGATGGAGCGCGCACTGAACAAGAGATAGGACAGCAACAGCAACGCCACGATGCCGGCGGCGACCGTGGATTGCCACCGCCACTTGGGCACCCGGTCCTCGACGATCCCGACTTCGCGTTTGCGCTGGAAGACTGTCGGAGCGATCAGCTCTTCCGGCGCACGCCCATCCGCAGCGCCAAGATCCGGCGGCCGGGTGACGTAGGCACTGTCCTCCAACTGGATTTCGCAGACCAGCGCGGTCTGCTCTTCGCGTATCAATACGCGGCTGCCATAGAAACCGATGACGTCGCCGGCCGCCAGGCGGCGTGAGGCCGTCAGCGGTTGCTGGTTGATGGTGAGAGCCGCATTGCGGCCGACCGGCTGGATAAATGCCTGCCCGTCCAGCTCATCCAGCAGCGCCACCGCGGCGCTGCCCGGGCCCGGCAGGCGAATAACACAGTCGCTTCCGGTTCCGAGTCTTAGCGGGAGCTTTGCAATGCTGAAGCGCCGATCGCCTTCGCTATCCCTGACGAGAACGGAATCGAACTTCAAATCTGCTCCTCACACTGTATGACGATTGGCTTCATTTCAATTTCCGGCGCAACGCGAAACTCGAGACGTACATCGCGATACCCAGGGCGGCTGCCGACAGCAACGTACACTCCGGGCCGGAGCGTGAGTTCCTGCAACGAAAACGGGCCTAACTTGCCGACCCTGTAGATCGACACATCGGTTACTCCATCCGATACCAGCTGCACGCCGAGTGGCGTCGCTGCCCGCTTCAGAAGTCTCGACAATTCTTCTTTTTGATCCACGAGCCGTGGTCCCTGGTCCGGCATACGCGAGATGTCGAGCAACAACTTTGTCGCCTTTTGCATGGTCACGTCGGCGCTGAGCGAGTCCGGATCATCTATGTAGCTTGCCAGACTATTGTGCAGGGCGACACGCTGATTGGCCCCGGACAAACCTTCCTTTGCAAACTGCAGGTCGCCGTCGATGTCCAGCAATGCCTGGTATGTGGCTACTGCCAGCTCCCATTGCTCGCTTCCCACCTGCTGTTGTGCTTCCGCTTCCAGTTGCCGAATGCTCTGCAAACGTACTTCCTGATCCACCTGCAGCAATCCGTCTGCCGCCTCGCGGGATCCGGGATCGATCGATTTCGCTGCATTGAATGCAGCCCGGGCGCTGTCGTATTGACCCACGGCGAGCGCATCGAATCCTTCCGTCATGCGCTGATTGAAGGTCCACTCGCGGAGCGCGATTCGCACACGTTCGAGTCCGACCACCGCCGGTTGCCATTCCCCATCCATTTCCAGGGCTTTTTCGAATGACAGCTTCGCGGCTTCCAGTTCGAGATCCTGTTCATACTGGAAGCCCTGATCCGTGAGATTGATGACGGCTTCAAGATTTTGCGCACGCGCCAGTCCCTTTTCAGCTTCGGCATTTCCCGGGGTAATGGCCACTGCAAGATCGTAAAGCCGGATCGCCTCGAGATGATCGCCTAGTGCGAATGCATCATCGGCCGCAGCCATTGTCGTGCGGAAAACGCTGTCGATGCGGTCAAAGAACGGATCCAGCAACTTGATCGCTTCCCGGTAGTGGCGCAACGCGGTTGCATAGTTCTTGTCGAGGTACGCAGCATCTCCCGCCTGGTAGACATTCAGTGCATCCAGAAATGCCTGACCGCCCCAGCGATCGATAGCCCGAAACCGAAGCCGCTCGAGTCGCGACAACAAATCACCGAGCGCTTCGTCCGTTGCAGCCAATAAACGGGCGGCATCATCGCCGGACAATTCATCGATATTCTCATTGAACCCGGTGTCACCCTGACCAGACTGAGTAGTTGCACCTGCGCCGTCAGCCTGTTCGGAATCCGTGGACTCGGCCTCGCTTGCGCCTGGCTGCACCGCATCGTTCATATTTTCAGTGGCCTTTGGCAGCAGGAATATCACACCAATCAGCAACAATAGCGACAGCGCGAGACCGCCGTACACCATCGTTGCAGATACACCGCGAGTCCCTTTTTTTCCTTCCTGCACGACTGGAGCCGCAGACTGCCGCTCGTTGCGCAGAACCTTGCGCACGATTGGTTGAATAGACTCGGGTTCATCCAACGCGGCCGCGGGCAGAGTAGTTGTCGTTTTGATTCTTGCCAGCCCCGCGGGAAAGCCCGCCGCATCAAGCGCTGCTGCGACCGACCTGGCATCCGGTCGTCTTGCGGCGTCTGCCGATAGCATGCTGTTGATCAGGATGTCCAACGCCGGCGGCACTGCGCCTCCGTCCGGGACGCGCAGGTTGACCGGGTGTCGCGGGTCCGGTGGCGCACCGGAGATCAGTTCGCCGGCGAGCATGCCGAAAGCATAGATATCGTCGGCAGGTTCAGGTGCGTGACCCGCCTTGAGTTGCGGACTTCGGTTGATTTCGGATCCGCCGCGCGATGCAGTGTCGGTACCGGGCAGAACAGCGACGCCGAAATCGATCAGGTAAGGTGCTCCACGACCGTCAAGCAGAATATTGCCGGCCTTGATGTCACCGTGCACGACACCTTTGGCGTGCGCGTAACGCAATGCGTCCGCGATCAGGCCAAGCGGTCTCAGCGCATTGTCGATGCCTGCGCCTGCAAGTACGGACAAATCCGGACCGTCGATTGCCTGCAAGCTGAAATAGGCGCCATCGGCATCGTCATGGAACTCGAACACCCGCACAATGTGCGCATGCATCAGGCGACTGCCGATGCGCCACTCCCTGTGGAGGCGATCCCGGGCCGCTGCGTCTGCAGCATGTTCCCCGCTCAGAAATTTGAGGGCGACGACGCTTTGCGTCTGGCGGTCACGTGCCAGCCAAACCTCGGCCATGCCTCCATGACCGAGACGACGGAGCAGAGTATAGCGGTCACCCAGCCGCGTACCTTCACTCAGTACCCGCATACGCTGACAGGCAGATGATCAGCCGGCCGGCTCGGCGGACCGGGCAGGGGTGCCCAGTTCAACTTCCTGCGAGAAACCGGTTTCGGACTGGTAGATTTCCTTTAACAACTTGCGCCAGCTCTCGTATTGCGATTCGGCGGTACCGGTCAAGCGGCGCGACTCGCCCTCGACCTGGATCACCATGGGAGCGGCTTCTGAAACGAACGACTCCGACAGCTCGCGAATGTTCTCGCGATGGATATTTGCCGCCGAGCGCATTCCCCAGGCTTCATAAATTGCGCGCATGCCTCGATCGATACCGACAAATTGCGTCGCCTGTTTTGCTCTCGAATGCGAGCCACTGGTGTCGATCTGCATGGATCCGGCAACCACGACCACACCGAGCAGGGCTCGCATTGCCGCCGATCGCTTGGCTTGCCGATACTGTATCGACTGTTCCCTTGCGGTCCGGCGCCAGCCCTCGTAGGGCAGTGCAATGCCGTAATAGAAATTTGCATAGTGCTCATTCAATGTATCGATGACCAGGCGGTCTCTCTCGCGGACCTGCCGCAGCCGATCGACCATCGGGTCGTTTTCCGCCGGCAAGCGGACCACTGAAACCATTCCCTTGTTGTCCGTTTCCAGGTACTCGCCAAATGCACCGGGGACCATGTCGCCGAAAAAGCGCAGCTCCGAAACCTGTTGCATACGGCGTATGTCCTCGGGCGCCAGGGTCGCTGCGTACGCATGCAGGTCGTTTGCAATATCGTTGATCACTTTCTGATACGGATCCTGGGTACGGTCCCGGCCCTCGGCGTAGGAAATGATGCCGGTCTGCATCGAGTATTCTCTTTCATACCATTCGCGCCCGAGTGCATCTTCGACCCGCACTCTCAGCGCCACAAACTCGCCGTCCGACTGCTTTATCACTCCGCTGACGGTCACATCCGTGAATACGTACCGCGACGGTATGACCCTAACCGCACCCCAGAAGCCGGTGCCCTGCATCGTGTTCTTGAGGTGGTACGGAATATAACGAGCCTCGGCCATCCGCACTTCAGGATAGATGCCGGTTTTGACAGGATCATTCTTTTCCGGAACACCGTCGTCAAAATTGACGATGCCGACGTCGAGAAGAAGGCTTTCCGCCACATTGAGGGACGCTACTGAAAGTGCCGTTTCCTCCGGTGCAATGACTTCGGAAACTGTACAGCCGGCGAACGCTGCGGCCGCAAGGAGTATCGCTGCAACCATCGGGAAAATGGGTCTCATCGCTTGCCTTCCGTAGCCCTGCCTCAATTCGGTCATCGCCTAGAGCTCGTTGTAATTCCTGTATTCCTCCCAGAGCCGTTCGCGCAGAACCGGGTCATCCTCTGCCAGCGCCGCTTCACGCAGCTGCTTGGCGACTATGTCTTCGCTGACCAGGTCCGGAATATCCTCCGGCGTGCGAGCGGCAATTTCCTCGTCGGACATTGACTCGACGGATGCCGTGGCACCGCTGCCCGCTTCGTTACCGGTCGTGCCCTGCCCTTCCCCGGTACCCTGCCCGCCGCCGCTGCCGCTGCCCTGCTTGCCGAGACCTACCCTGCTGCCGCCGGCAGCACCGCCGCCGAATCCCTCGGTATCCCGTCCGACGGTGGAAATCTCGCGCTGCTCTTCGGCAATAACGCCATCGAAATCGTCGACGGATTTTTCCAGCGTTTTCTCGAGCCGCGCTTTGCGCTCGGCTTCGGTTTCACCAGGATACTGTCCGACTTCACCGGTGCAGTCGGTCTCCTGTTCCATGCCGCCGACGCCGCCAGGCAAGCTTTCGCCGCCGCAATTTCCATCGCCGGCCGCGGCACCCTCACCCGCGCCATCGGCGCCGCCCGCAGCGCCACCACTGCCGCCCATGCCACCGGGCGCTTGACCGCCAAGGCCACGAACACCGTCGGTGGCACCGCCACCTGCTCCGCCGGCGGAACCGCCGCCGGATGCGCCACCCGCCGAACCGCCGCCGGATGCGCCCCCGGCAGATCCGCCAGATGCGCCACCCGAGGCACCGCCTGAAGCGCCGCCTGAGGAACCACCGGACATGCCACCGGACGATCCGCCAGATGCGCCACCGGACGATCCGCCCGACATTCCACCCGAGGAACCGCCCGAAGCGCCACCTGAGGAACCACCGGACATACCACCCGATGAACCACCTGAGGACCCACCGGACGAACCGCCCGAGGACCCACCCGAGGATCCGCCGGACATGCCGCCCGAAGAACCACCGGACGATCCGCCACTGCTGCCACTGCTACCGCTGCTGCTCATCTGCACAGCGCAGCCGCTGATTACGACAGCAATCGCAGCCGCAAGCAGTGTTTTGCGAAGTCGCAGCAGATTCAAGTTTGTTGGGGAAAGAGAATTCATCGCCTTATCGCCTCATCTGGTCCAATGCACGATCGCGGTGTGTGCCGAAAATTGGCCTGCATTTCGGCACAGACATTAACAGTTATTGGAGAGTCGCAAGCTGACATAAGTTCCGTTGCGAAGCCGCGCAATTCCAAGCCCGATCCACGCCCGAATTGTCCTCGCAATCACCAGACCATAATACTCCGCAATCAGCGTCGCAACCGGGATTCGGAGCGCACATATCGGCCCCTGACGGCGGCTCAGCGTACGCGTTAAGCGTCTGTTTTTAGGTCATTTTCACCAAAGGTGCCATCCGGGCCGCAGTGCGGTCCGGCCGTCAGACGTACATCATTTGACAGAATTGCCGCGCTTCACTCCCGATCAGGCAGCCCTCGCCTGCCGGATTGATGTGGCATTTCCGCGAATTTTTCCCGCTGTTCCGACGTCAGAAAGGCATTGATCTTTGCGCGGGCAAACGTCCCTTGTACGGCTTGCGAAACACAATGATCGACAAGTCGTCCGGTTTGCTCGGCTGGTGCGTGGATTCCACTGTCATGCGGCGCTTGGCGAGCGAAATCAGCGAGTCGATGACCGCCGGCAGAGGCCCTTTACGGATCATTGCCGTAATCTCGTGCGTGTGCAGGTTGTCGGTCAGTCCGTCGCTCGCCACCAGCACGGTATCGCGCGGCCGCATGATGATTTCCGCACCCATGTCGATTCGCATATTGCTGGTACCGAGAAGATTTGACACGAGGTGCCGTTCCTCGTGGTGCAAGGCAGCCTTGAGATCGAGAAATCCCGCTTCCACTGCAAATCCGGTTGGCGAGTGCGCCATGGTTTGAGACTTGATCACGCCTCGCTGGCCGACGACGATCGCTTCCGAATCACCGATCTGGTAAGTCCGTAGCAGCAGTCCCTCGATGGTCACGACAGTCAGGGTTGTCGCTGCTCCCGTACCCATGGCGAGTACCGCCAGGTTGGCCGCCTCGATGCCATTCAGAATGGCGGTACGCAGCAAGGTCGTTTTTTGCATCGAATCCTGCAGCGATTCGTCCAGTTTGTTGACCGCCGCTCGTGAGGCGCGCCGCCCCTCTGGCAAACCACCGGCGCCATCCGCAACGGCAAACACGGCGGCACCGGGGCCGTACGGAATAACCGCGACGGAATCCTCGTTCGCTGTCGATCTGTCAGGGGCACGCGAGGTGTACGCCGCGACAGCGCCACCGCCTACGCGCGCAAATACGAGCTCCGGAACCTCGTCACCGTTCAGCAATACCATTTCGTCCGGAGTATCAGTCACCGGCTGATCCATTTTCCGCTCGCTTGCGCAGTATCATCGCTCACGCTTGACCGGCTCACGGCACCAGGCGCAATACTTCCAGAAATCCGCTGCTACGCCCCAGCGGCAGGAGCGGCATTTGTGATCGCTGCCCGGCAGCTTCCACGGTCGCTTGACCCGCGTTCGACACCAGGGGCAATAACGCATGAACGGCATCAGCGGCTCCCTGCAACGTGCATTGGAACATTTGGCCGTATAACGTTTGTCCGGGAAGCGCCGCGTGGTCTCGACCTCGAAGCCCGGACCATAGCAATACGCGCAATATGCCCAGTCCGATTTGACTCCACGCTCACAACGCGGGCAGGCAGCCGGCATTCGCGTATCGTCTTTGGGCGCCGGATTGTCCGTTCCGCACCAGGGGCAATGTTGCATGCTCTCGGACACGGGACCCTGGCAACGGCGACAATCGAGTCGGGTATCCAATGCCTTCTTGAACTGCGTTTGAAACTCCCGCCAGCGCATTTTTCTCCAGGACGGTCTTTTCTTTGCCGTTGCCGAGGAGCGGATTCGCCGCGATTTCCTGGCGCGAATCTTGACCTTGCGGAAGTCCTCGTACATCTGCACGGCATCCCTGTATCGGTCGGCAGGGTCGAGCCTGATTGCCTTGCGAATGATGCCGGCTAGGTCCGGCCCGAACCGTGCCATGAGCCGGTCATTGCCGATCATCGGCCAGTTGAATGGCCACTCCGGAAGCTTTCCGGAAAACATGCGATACAGCACCAGTCCGAGCGAGAACACATCGGACTGAAATTTTGGACGGCCCATGGCCTGCTCGGGAGCGATGTAATCGATCGTTCCGGAGCCGGAAGCCTTGAGCGTGCGGATGCTGATCTTGGCGAAGCCAAAATCGGTCAATTTCAGATGATTGCCCGGAAAAATTATGAAATTTTCAGGCTTGATGTCGCAATGAATGACCTTGTTACGATGCGCGTAAGCCAGGGCCGCAATAGCCTGATCGGCGAGTTCCAGCATGTTCTCGGTCGATATGCGGCGTATCAGTCGATCTGCCAGCGACTCTTCGCCGAGCTCCATCGCAATTACAAAGTACTCATCGATGAAACTGGCATTCAATAAGGTAATGATGTTCGGATGAACCAGCCGGGTCGCAACCTGGACCTCGCGCATGAAGTCTTCGTTGGTGATATTTCGCACCGGTTTGGGAATCTTGAGAGCAACGCGCGACTTGTGAATTGTGTCAAAGGCCATGTAGACGTTGGCCAGTGGACCGGACGCAATGCGTTCGAGAATCTTGTACTTGCCTAACTTTTGTCGTGCCTTCAACAAAGCCCGGTCAGCCCGTGGTAACGCGCAAGAAGAAATCGCAGCGTGCAAAAGATGGCAATCATTGAGGTCGCGCCATCGTTAGTCAAGCCCGCAAAATCGCGCGACAATCGATGCCTAACGGCTGTCCCCGTTTTCCGATCTGCAGCTTGTTTCACCGCACACTGCGGACCCTCGAAACAGCGTCGAGCCACCCGGCGTACAGTTGTTCGCGCCGGTCGAATTCCATTTGCGGCTCGTACACGCTGTCCCGCTGCCACAGCTTGCTGATGGCCGACAGCGAACCGATCAGCCCGGTTTGCAGCGCTGCAACACAGGCAGCGCCCAGCACCGTCGATTCGATATTCGCCGGCCGTTCCACCGTGACACCCAGGATGTCGGCGAGGAACTGCAGAAACCAGCGATTCTCGACCATCCCGCCATCGACCCGGATGATCTGCACCTTGATACCGTCCGCACGCATCGCCAGCAGCAGATCCCGCGTCTGATAGGCAATTGCCTGCAAGGTTGCTGTGACAATCTCACCGATGCCACTGTCCCTGCTCAGTCCGAGAATGGCGCCCCGTGCCGCCGGGTCCCAGTACGGCGCGCCCAGGCCGGCAAACGCAGGCACTACGTGTACATGCGATACAACCCCGGTAGCTTTGGCAATGGCTTCGGTTTCCTGCCCGGACTTGACGATGCGAAGCTGGTCCCGCAACCACTGAATCGCGGAACCGGCAACAAAAATGCTGCCTTCCAGGCCGTAGCACACCTTGCCGTCGAAGCGATAGGCAATCGTTGCCAGCATCTTGTTTTCCGAGCTGATCGCTTGCGAGCCGGTGTTCGCGATGACAAAGCAACCGGTGCCGTAGGTACTCTTGCAGGTACCCACCTCGAATCCTGACTGGCCAATGAGCGCCGCCTGCTGGTCGCCAGCAATACCCCTGATGGGGATTTGGCCACCGAACAACGATGCTTCCGTTGCCCCGAAGTCTGCGGCACAGTCCCGGACCTCTGGCAACAGGCTCCGTGGCACGGCAAACAGGCGCAACAGGGCATCATCCCATTCCTGGTTGTGAATATTGAACAGCAGGGTCCTCGAGGCGTTGGTTGCGTCCGTGGCATGCACCTTGCCACCCGTCAGGCGCCACAGCAGAAAGCAATCCACCGTGCCAAAGGCCAGCCTGCCGGTCTCTGCCAGGTGCCGCGCACCGACAACGTTGTCGAGTATCCAGCCAATCTTGGTTGCCGAAAAATAAGGATCGAGGCGCAATCCGGTCTTTGCGCTGACGGTCGGTTCCAGGCCCTGTTGCTGCAGCTCCGCGCAGCGCGCCGTGGTGCGGCGGTCCTGCCAGACGATGGCGTTATGGATGCAACGGCCGGTGTCCCGATCCCAGACCAGCGTCGTCTCGCGCTGGTTTGTGATGCCGATGCCAGCGATGCCCTCGGCGCCCTGTCCGCTCTTCTGCAAAACCTTCCGGGTCACCTGCAGGACTGACTGCCAGATCGCCTCGGGGTCGTGTTCTACCCAACCCGGCTGCGGGTAAATCTGTGGAAACTCCTGCTGCGCGGAAAACGTTGGCACCAGGTGCCCATCGAACAACACGGCACGACTGCTGCTGGTGCCCTGATCGATCGCCAGGATGTACTTAGCCATCGCCATTTTCCTCGTACAGGGAGTAAAGCGG
>JAHKKM010000013.1 GCA_020027645.1 Pseudomonadota bacterium | reverse complement strand
GTGCCAGTAGTCAGTGCCGGCGTCCACTGGTTTACGATAGCCGACCTTGCCCTCCCGGGTCCGGACCCAGCTCTCGGTGTCGGTGTTCACTCATTCGCATTGGCCCACCCGGCCTTCCCGAGCGATGCGACCAGCACACCGCCAATGATTGCTGCGCCAGATAGCGCGATCCGGAGGCTCAGTGGTTCTGCCAGCAGCATCACGCCACCCAGGGAGGTAATAGCGGGCACCGACAGCTGTACCAGTGCCGCCCGCAGCGAGGTCAGGTGGGTGAGTGCGATATACCAGATGACGTAGCCCAGGCCCGAGGTCAGGGCACCGGAACAGACCGCCAGCAGTATTCCGGCGGTTTCAATCCTGCTGTGGGCAAAGGTCAATGCGACGAGCGGTATCGCGAAAATCACAGACCGCAGGAAGTTTGCTGTGGTCGCCGCCAGGGCGTCGGATTCCTTTCTGCCGAGTATCGAATAGACACCCCAGGCGATGCCGGCTATCGCCATCATTGCTGCTGCCGGTATGGACGGTGCCGTAGTGCCTGGCAGCAACAGCACGGTCAATCCGGCGACGGCGCAGACCCAACCGAGCAGTTCCACGACGGTCGGTCGATCCCCACGATATAAAGCGACCGCAATCATCGTGCCTTGCACGCAACCAAACAGGATCAACGCGCCGCTCGCCGCGCCAAGGCTCACATAGGCATAGGAAAAACAGACGGCATAAAGAAACAGCATCGCCGCTGCGAGCCAACTGCCACGTTTCGCAATGGCCGCATCGCGGCGCACGGCAATACAGATGAGCGAGAGCGCGATTGCCCCGGATGCCACGCGAATCGCCGTGAACGAGGCGGGGTCGATGGCCCCGCTTGCCAGTGCAAGCCGGCACAGGATCGAATTGCCGGCAAACGCCAGCATTGCTGTCACCGTGGCAGCGATCGCTGTGAAGGTGTGCGACCGTGGCACCCGGTTATTCCTGATCCTGCTGTCAACAGGGCTCAGAACATCTCGCTGGGTCCCGGCGCGTCCTCGACCGGTTTGTCGCGGCTCACAATGAAGTCGCCGGTGATCATTTTGTCGTAACTCAAACCCGGACCCACCATGGGATACACGCCGGCATCCGGATCGATGATAACTTCGAGAAATGCAGGTCCCGGAAAACGTATGAACTCGCCGACGATCCGTGACAGGTCTTCTTTTCGATCGAGCCTCTTCGCAAAAGCGAAACCGTCGGCTTCGGCTGTGCGCACGAAGTCCTTGCGATGCAATGACTTGTCGCTGCCGGACATGCGCCCCTTGTAGTAGAGCTTCTGCCACTGGCGCACCATGCCGTCACCGAAATTGTTCAGTACGATGACCTTGATCGGCAGACCATAAGTGGTTGCGGTTTCGAGCTCGCCAATGTTCATACGCATGCTGCCGTCGCCGTCGATATCGATAACCAGCCGGTCGCGGCGCGCAAATTGCGCACCTATGGCAGCCGGCAGACCGAATCCCATCGTCCCCATGCTCCCCGACGTGAGCCACAGTCGCGGTTCGCGAAAATCGAAATATTGCGCGGCCCACATCTGGTGCTGGCCGACGCCGGTCGCGATGATTGCTTCACCCCTGGTGATGCGGTTGATTTCCTCGATCACGGCGTAGGGCTGAATCAGCTTGCTGTCGCGGTCGTAGTTCAGTGCGTGCTTCGATTTCAACCCGGCAATCTCTGCATGCCAGGTCGGGAATTCCTTGTCAAAGCCGATGCGTTTTCCGTAAGCGAGCAGATCGTCGAGGTCGCGAGCGAGGATTCCCACCTGGTGCCAGTTGACTCGCTTGACCTTGCCGATTTCCGATACGTCGACGTCAAAATGCGCGATGTATTTTGCTCTTGGTGCAAAGTGCGCAGGGTCGCCGGCCACCCGGTCATCGAAGCGTGCACCGATGGCAATCAGCAGGTCGCAATCCTCGACGGCGTAATTTGCAAACGCCATGCCGTGCATGCCCAGCATGTGCAGCGACAGCGGGTGTGTCGTATCGCTCGCGCCAAGCGCCATCAAGGTCGTTGCAACCGGAATGCCGTACGCGCTGGCGAAATGGCGCATCGCTTTGGTCGCGTTGCCATTGATGACGCCACCGCCGGCATAGATCAGCGGACGTTCCGACTCGGCCAGCATCGCATAAAGTCGCTGGCAGGCTTCATCGGTCAGGCGATTGTCCATGACAGCCTGCAGGCGTGCGCGGTAACCGGTCAGCGGCAAGGTACCCGTGCCGCGAAATTCGCCCTCCCAGTTCTGCACGTCCTTCGGAATGTCGAGCACAACCGGCCCGGGTCGGCCGGTACGCGCGAGTTCGAAAGCGGCACGCATGGTTGCTTCCAGCTGGCTTGCATCCGTTACCAGGAACACGTGCTTCGCGACGGCGCCCATGATTGCCGATACCGGCGCCTCCTGAAATGCATCGGTGCCGATCGCGTGTGTCGGAACCTGTCCGCAGATGACGACAATTGGCACCGAGTCGGCCATGCAATCGCGTACCGGTGTGACCGTATTGGTCGCCCCGGGTCCGGAGGTCACCATGACGACACCCACCTTGCCACTGGCGCGTGCGTAACCCGCGGCCATGAAGCCGGCACCCTGTTCATTGGCAGGAACAATCAGTGGGATCGGCGATCGGCCGTCGGCTTTTCGGTTCGCGTCGTTGAAGCGGAATACAGCATCGTAGGTGGGGAGTATGGCGCCGCCGCTGTAGCCGAAAATGGTGTCGACATTTTCGTCGGCCAGAACCTGCACGACGATATCGGCGCCGGTCATGCGCGTACCGGCGAGCGGGTGTTCCTTGTTCCGGTCGGCCGGCTTCTGGATGGTCATGATTGGCGCTGCGACGTGCGTAAGTGCTGGTTTTTTGGCAGTGTTTACTAATTTTTATTGCATTGCAATACTGGTACAACTCAGCCAACATCGATTCGTCGCAGCGATGCGATGGTTTCAGTCGAATTCATTCACTCATCCGGATTAACAGAAGATGCGTCACGTCATTTCGGTCCTGCTGCAAAACGAAGTCGGCGCTTTGACCCGTATGACGGGACTCTTCTCGACACGCGGTTACAACATCGACTCATTGAATGTCGCACCGACCGACAATCCGGCGGTGTCGAGGGTAACGCTCGTCATTGAAGGCTCGGACGCTGCTATCGCACAGCTGAACACGCAACTGGCCAAACTGGTAGACGTCGTCAACATTCACGACATGACCCTCGGCGAGCATTTCGAGCGGGAACTGGCAATCGTAAAACTGAAGCTCGCGACCGGCGGTTACGCCAGGGTGCTGAAACTTGCATCGGATTTTGGCGCGGAGATTCTCGATGATGCGCAGAACAGTTGCACCATTCAATTGACCGGGCAGCTCGCGGACATCGATGCCTTCGTAAAGCGCGCCGCCGAGATTGGCACCCTGTCGGCGGTGGCTCGCAGCGGCAGTGTCGCCGTGTCGAAAGGCGAAGTGGTTCTTTCGTCCTACGCCAGGGTGCATCGCCTCACTGGATGAGTGCCCATTGAATGTCCGGTAACGCACTGTCAGACTTCCGGCGCATCGTCATCAAGATCGGATCGACTTTGCTGATGGATCAGGAGCGACGCCTCCTGAGCGACTGGCTGGCAGGGCTTGCCGAAGATATTGCCGGCTTGCGGAATTCGGGCACACAGGTTCTCATCGTTACCTCGGGTGCCGTTGCAATCGGCAGCCGCATCCTGAAGATTCATCTGCGACGCTCCCGGCTGGAAGAATTGCAGGCCTCGGCGGCAACCGGCCAGGTGCGCCTGGTCAATGCATACCAGGAAGCGTTTTCGCGCCACGGCATCACAGTCGCGCAGATCCTGCTGACACCCGACGACACTGAAATCCGCCGACGTTTCCTGAATGCCCGCGGCACGATGGAAAAACTGCTGGAACATGAAGTCATACCCGTGATCAACGAGAATGATACGGTGGCAACGGATGAGCTGCGCTACGGCGACAACGATCGGCTTGCCGCTCGTGTAGCGCAAGTGGTGATGGCCGATGGCTTGGTGTTGTTGTCGGATGTTGATGGCTTTTACACGGCCAATCCACGCACCGATCCGGACGCACGCCATATGCCTGTCGTGCGAACGATCACCGATGAGATGCTAGACATGGCTGGCGAGCCTGGAAGCGCTGTCGGAACTGGTGGCATGCTGACGAAGTTGCTGGCCGCAAGAATCGCAATGCACGCCGGCTGTTCCACCGTCCTCGCGTCCGGCGCAGTCGAACGGCCGCTGCACGCACTGATTACCGGTGGAAAATGCACGGTATTTGTTGCTGACAAGACGCCGGCCGCGGCTCGCAAACAATGGCTGGCCGGAATCCTGGAGGTTCGTGGTGAATTGCGCCTCGATGCCGGCGCCGTGGCGGCATTGCGCGACGGCAAAAGCCTGCTGCCCGTCGGTGTAATCGAAGTCGTTGGGAACTTCAAGCGTGGGGACGCGGTAACGCTTTTGGATGCCGGTCACGGCGAACTCGGCAGGGGAATTGCCGCGTACTCGAGCGACGAAGCAAACGCGATTCGCGGTCAACGTTCTGATCAGATCGAATCCATACTGGGCTATCGCGGTCGCTCGGTGATAGTGCATCGCGACGATCTGGTCTGGTTTGGCAACGAGAACAGCACCAAATGAAGCGGTGAGCATGGCGAAGCAAACGACATCAATTCCGACCATCATGAAGCAAATGGGTCAGGCAGCACGGGATGCGGCTGTGCTGCTCGCGGCAAGCAGCGAATCAAGGCGAAACGATGCCTTGCGCATGGCAGCCAGCGCCCTGCAGCAGCGGCGGGACGAGGTTCTGCAGGCGAACGCCCGGGACTTGCAGGATGCAGAAAAACAAGGACTCGGTGCTGCACTGCTCGATCGGCTGAAGCTCGACGCCGGGCGCATCGACGCAATGGTGCAGGGCCTGCTGGCCATCGCGGACTTGCCAGACCCGCTCGGCCGGACATTGGCCGAATGGACCCGGCCGAATGGCCTGCAGATCCAGAGAGTCGCGGTACCGCTTGGTGTCATAGGCATCATCTACGAAAGCCGGCCAAACGTAACGGCGGATGCTGCCGGCCTGTGCCTCAAATCCGGCAACGCGGTGATTCTGCGCGGCGGATCCGAGAGCCTCCGGTCGAACCTGGCGATTCATCGCTGCCTGCAGGACGGACTGAAATCTTCCGGCATTGTGCCGGCGGCAGTGCAGATCGTGACCACAACTGACCGCGAGGCAGTTTCCTGCATGTTGTCAACCATGGGCCGCTATCTCGATGTAGTGATCCCGCGCGGTGGCAGGGGACTGGTGCAGCGCGTGCAAGAGGAGGCGCGGGTACCGGTCATCGGTCACCTCGAGGGCATCTGCCACGTTTACCTGCACGAGTCCGCCGATGCCGGTATCGCGCGCGAGGTTGTGCTGAATTCGAAGATGCGGCGCACCGGTGTTTGCGGTGCTGCAGAAACGTTGCTGGTTGATCGAAGTGCCGCAGATCGCCTGCTGCCGGACGTACTAAGCGCCTTGCAGGATGCCAATTGTGAGATTCGCGGCGACGAAGTCGTGCGGAAAGTATTTCCGTCCGCGATCGGCGCCACCGATCAGGACTGGTCGACCGAATACCTCGACGCCATCATTTCCGTTCGCGTTGTCGATAACATCGAAGCGGCGATTCACCACATTCGAGAGTACGGTTCGGCTCACACGGAATGCATCGTGGCTGCAGACACCTCCGCGGCCGAGCGCTTTCTCGACGAAGTCGACAGCGCGATCGTACTCCACAATGCGTCGACCCAGTTTGCCGATGGCGGCGAGTTCGGCATGGGTGCGGAAATAGGTATCGCCACCGGTCGCATTCATGCGCGCGGACCGGTAGGCGCCGAACAGCTCACGAGCTACAAGTACGTGGTCCGGGGCAGCGGCCAGGTACGACCCTGATGGCAGAGGTCGGCACCGAGTACGACCTGGTGGTGGTCGGCGCCGGCATAAACGGTGCCGGTATCGCCAGGGATGCCGCATTGCGCGGACTTTCGGTTCTGCTGCTGGAAAAGAACGATATCGGCAGCGGCACGTCGAGCTGGTCGAGTCGGCTGATTCACGGTGGATTGCGCTACCTCGAGTACGGTGAGTTGCCGCTCGTATTCGAGTCATTGCGCGAACGCCGCTTGCTACGCAAGGTGGCACCGCATCTCGTGAAGCGATTGCGCCTGAAAATCCCGGTCTACAAAGACAGCCGGCGAAGCCTGCTGCTGATACGGCTCGGCCTGATAACCTACGACCTGCTGTCGATCGGTAAATCGATTCCGCGCCACCGCATGCTGTCGCGAAAGCAGTTCCTCGAGCAGGAACCCGGCGTATTGAGCGAAGGGCTGGTCGGCGGTGCCAGCTATTTCGATGCCCAGGTCACTTACGCCGAGCGCCTGGTTCTTGAAAACGCCATCGGGGCACGCGAGGCAGGCGCTGACGTTCGCACGTACAGCCCGGTCATTGGCATCACGGTACGCAAGGGCGAAGTGTGCAATGTGCAGTTCATCGATCGGGCGTCGCAATCCGAAATCGAGGTTCGCGCGCGGATGGTGGTCAATGCCGCCGGTCCCTGGGTGGACCAGGTGTTGGCTACTGTCAATCGGACTATGCCCACATTGATGGGTGGGACCAAGGGCAGCCATATCATTGTCAGCCCGTTTGCAGGGGCGCCACACGATGCATTCTATGTGGAGGCTGCCGCGGATGGCCGGCCGTTCTTCATCATTCCCTGGAACGGTCAATACCTGATCGGTACGACTGACCTTCGCTATGACGGCGACCCCGGCGATGCCAGTGCAAGCAAGGAGGAGGCGCGGTACCTGATTGCCGAAACCAATCGCGTATTTCCGCGCGCCGGACTGACACTCGACAGCATCAACTACACCTATGCCGGTGTGCGGCCGCTGCCGCAGCGACCGACCGGCCCGGAATCCGCGATAACGCGTCGTCACATCATCAAGAAGCACGGCCGCCAGGCGAGGGGGCTGGTTTCGGTGGTTGGCGGCAAACTGACCACGTATCGCAATCTTGCCGAACAAGTCGTGGATTTTGTCGTCAGGGTGGAAAAGGCCGACAGTGAAAAATGCATTACGCGGACCAGGGCCTTGCCCGGCGGTCACAGCCTCGAAGAGGCGCGACGGCGTTTGAACGAATTGCCGGCACTTTCCGCTGCCGGCAGGGATCGACTGATTTCAATCTACGGCGGCCGCGCATCAAGGCTCGTCGACCTCGCGCGGTCGCGGGCGGATCTGCAGGCCGTGCTCGACAGCAACCGATCCGTGCTGGCGGCCGAAGTCGCATTCGCGGTACGCGAGGAAATGGCAGTCACGCTGGTCGATATCGTGCACCGGCGGCTGATGATCGGGCTCGGCGCCGACCAGGGCGAGCCGCTGGCGAAGGCAATTGCTGAATTGGCTGCTACTGAATTGCACTGGGACAGTGCCGATACCCGGCGCGAGCTCAGCCTCCTGAAAAGTTATAACGAGAGGCTGAAACCGGTGTTCCTGAAAGCACAATCGTAATCTCTGACCGTAGTCCCTTTTCGTAGTCTGGTCGTTGTATTTACATGTTGCGAATCATGGCCGTGGCGAACTCGCTGCACTTGATCTTGGTTGCGCCCTCCATCAGCCGCGCAAAGTCATAAGTGACGGTTTTCTGCCCGATGGTCTTGTCCATGCTCGAAATAATCCGGTCGGCAGCCTCGGTCCAGCCCATGTAGCGCAGCATCATCTCGCCGGAAAGTATCAGCGAACCGGGATTCACGACATCCTGATCGGCATATTTCGGCGCAGTTCCGTGTGTCGCTTCGAACACCGCGTGCCCGGTGACGTTATTGATGTTGCCGCCCGGCGCAATGCCGATACCCCCGACCTGCGCGGCGAGAGCATCGGACAGGTAGTCGCCATTCAGGTTCATGGTGGCAATGACGTCGAACTCATTGGCGCGCGTCATTACCTGTTGCAGCGCGATGTCGGCAATGACGTCCTTGACCAGGATCCGGCCGGCCTTCAACGCGGCTTCCTGTTCCGCATTCGCAGCGTCCTGGCCGTCCTCGCTTTTCCTGCGCTCCCACTGGTCCCAGGTGTAGATGTGTTTGGCGAATTCGCGCTCGGCGAGCTGGTATCCCCAGTTGCGAAACGCGCCTTCGGTGTATTTCATGATGTTGCCCTTGTGCACAAATGTCAGGCTCTTGCGCTTGTTGGCAATGGCGTATTCGAGTGCGGATCGCACCAGTCTTTCAGTTCCCTCCCTTGAAACCGGTTTCAGACCGATACCTGAACTCTCGGGAAAGCGAATCTTGGCAAACTCGGCCGGGAAATTTTCCTTGAAGAGTTTCAGAAATTTGGTATTCGCTGCCGATCCCTGCTCGAACTCGATTCCGGCATAAATGTCCTCGGTGTTTTCGCGGAAGATCACCATGTCAACGCTGCCCGGATCCTTGACAGGGGACGGCACACCTTTGAACCAGCGCACCGGCCGCAGGCAGACATAGAGATCGAGTAACTGACGCAGGGCAACATTAAGCGATCGAATGCCGCCACCGATCGGCGTTGTCAAAGGTCCCTTGATGGAAACGAGGAATTCGCGACAGGCATCGACAGTCGGGTCCGGCAACCAGTTGTCGAAAAGATCGAATGCTTTCTGGCCTGCATAGACTTCCATCCAGTGAATCTTGCGCTTGCCCTTGTACGATTTTTCAACTGCAGCATCCAGTGCCCTGACCGTGGCCCGCCAGATATCCGGCCCGGTGCCGTCGCCCTCGATGTAAGGAATAATCGGGTTATCCGGCATCGTCAGTTTGCCGTTTCGAATCGTGATCTTTGCGCCTTTTGCAGGCGCAACCGGTGTTGCATCAACCATTGACTACTCCATTTCCAGTGAAGGCCGCCGAAGCGAACAGGGAATTCCGCAATCGATCGATCATCTGTCCGATGTCCTGCTGCGATGAAAGGGCGACCGGCGGGCCAACTCATTATAATCCTCTGCTGGCCCGTTCGACCATTCGTCCAATCGACAAGGCAATTCCATGACATCTCATGCCCTGACAAATCCAGCTTCACGAAGCGTTGTCGCATCGATCCTGTTCGCGACTGCGATTCTTGCATTCGCCGCGACTCCGGCCTCAGCCGAGGATGCAGACAACGCCACAGTGCAGGACCGCCCGCGGATCGGACTGGTGCTCGGTGGCGGTGGCGCGCGTGGCGCAGCGCATATCGGCGTGTTGCGCGAACTCGAGAGGTTGCGAATTCCGATCGACGCGATTGCCGGAACCAGCATGGGCGCAGTTGTCGGCGGCCTCTATGCTGCCGGCATGACACCGGCCGAACTAGAGGACCTGGTCGCAACCATCGACTGGGCCGAGGCTTTTCGTGATGACCCGAACCGCGAGAACAGTCCGTTTCGCCGCAAGCAGGATGGCGAGCAGTTTCCGGTTCGTCTCGAACTCGGGCTGCGCGACGGTGAGTTGCAAATTCCCCTGGGCTTCATCCAGGGGCAAAAGCTTGGCCTGATCCTGCGGGAGAACACCCTTGCAGTGGCCGGTATTGACGATTTTGACCGGTTGCCGATTCCGTTTCGCGCTGTTGCATCCGATATCCGCAGCGGTGAGATGTATGTTTTGTCGAGCGGCGACTTGCCAACCGCGATGCGCGCGAGCATGGCAGTCCCGGGTGCGTTCGCACCGGTAGTACTGGACGGGCGGCCATTGGTCGACGGTGGCCTGGGGGGAAATGTTCCGGTCTCGGTCATTCGGGACATGGATGTCGACATCGTCATAGCAGTCGATGTCGAATTTCCGTTGTACAGCGCCGATGAAATTTCGTCGGCCATTGACGTCACGGCACAGGTGCTGACCATCCTGATTCGCAAGGAAACCCGGCGGCAGCTGGACGGATTGAGCAAAGACGACTTTTTGATCCGGCCGGACCTTGGAAACTTCGGCACGACAAACTTTGCGGAAATTTCGCAAGCCGTCGAGCCCGGTGCCAGCGCGACGTTGGCCCAAGCCGAGCGCTTGAGCCGGCTGGCACTCGATGAGGCGGGATTCAATGCGCACCTGGCTGCGCGCCGCGAGCCGCGCACGGTCTTGCCGGCGGTCGATTTCCTTGAAGTCCTGGACAATGGCCCTCTGTCGTCCGTGTTTTTGGAGTCAAGGCTCGAAACTGAAACCGGGGCCCCGCCGGATCCCGCACAATTGGCCGCCGATGCTGACAGGCTGTACGGCCTGGCGCTTTACGAGTACGTCGATTACCGGCTGGTCGAGAAGGGTGATCAGAACGGTGTCGAGTTCCTTACCCGCTCCAAGAGCTGGGGCCCGAATTTTCTCAATTTCGGCATCGATCTTGAAGACGACCTGCAGGGCGACACAGCATTCAATCTTTCAGCGCGAATGACCCGCCGGGGCATCAATCGCTTTGGTGCGGAGTGGCGGACTGACCTGCAGGTTGGCACGGAACCGTATCTCAAGACCGAGTTGTATCAGCCGCTGAGTTTCGATTCACGCTATTTCATCGCGCCGCGAATCGTCCTGGAACAGACCAATTTCAATGCATTTGTCAGTCAGGAAAGTGTCGCGCAGTACCGGATCGGCAACTCCAACATCGCCCTGGATGTGGGCAGGGAGCTCGGTCTGTGGGGCGAACTGCGACTCGGCGTATTTGTAGGCAGGGGCAACGCCAAGGTGAAAGTCGGCGCACCGGATCTGCCGGAATCCACATTCAATACCGGTGGTTTTGAGGCCAATTTCCAGGTTGATACCCGGGACGATGCGCAGATCCCGTTACGCGGTTCGCACGTCGATATCTCGTATCTCCATTCAGACACCGGCCTTGGCGCAGATTTCCGTTTCCAGCTGCTGCAAACGGAGTTCACGACGGCCTGGACCCGGGGGCGGCATACCCTGAATGCAGGCCTGGTCTTCAATACCACGTTCTATACCGACGACCTGGTGCAGAATTATTTTCCCCTCGGAGGCTTCCTGAACCTGTCGGGCCTTGCGCGTGGCGAGATCAGCGGCCCGCACGCGGGGCTTGTGCGACTCGCTTACTACCGGCGAACCGGCGAGATGGCGCCGAACATTTTTGATGCACCACTGTACGTTGGTGCATCCATCGAAGCCGGTGACGTATGGCAGACAAAATCCGATATCAGCGCAACTGACGTGCTGACCAACGGCAGCCTGTTTGCCGGAGTGGACACGTTCTTTGGTCCGCTGTTCCTCGGCGCCGGCCTGTCCGAAGGAGGCGACTCCAATTTCTACCTGTTGCTGGGACGGTCTCCGTTATAAGAGCAACCGTTTCAACGCACGATTTTTTCCAGGATCTGAGTCGGGGAGTCGGTCTTTCGGTAATAGCCATGCCGCCTGAACATGTTGTCGTAGGCGCGGTCTCGCTCCCGTTCGGTCCGGTACCAGTGGACCCGTTCCCAGTCGTCGCCAAGGAGGCTGGTAAATGTGTCGCCGGGCGGCAGGGTGACCCGGATGCCGAAGCGACGGTTGGCCCCGGCAGATTCCGGATCGACAAGATTGTGCTGGTGACAGTAATCCACGCTGGCTCCTCGGCGGCCGGGCTCATTGGCTATCGCAGAACGGCGATGATACAGGCTCGCCGAGCCCGGATGTGCATGGCATAAACATAATATATTCAGGTACTTACATCATTAGCTATCGGCCCGAGTACACTTGACGCGAGCATCCGGAGCGGTCAGGCTGTTGCTGGCGTTCCACAGGCTGTCCCCCCGCTTGCGCGGGATCGCGGGCCTCGCAGGGTACGGGTATACATGACAGAAAGCACCGAGCAGTCTGTCGCGGATAACATCGACGCGACCGGAGAGTTTTTCAGTGTCGGCGGACCACTCCACGCGGTGCGCCCCGGCTATGTGCGACGGCCCGCGGATGATCTTCTTTACCAGACGCTGCTTGCCGGCAATTTCGCGCATCTGGTTGCGCCTGACCGGACCGGAAAATCCAGCCTGATCGCATCGACATCCGTACGGTTGCAGAACAACGGCGTGAAGGTTGCGATCCTGGATCTGGAACAGATCGCTGATCGTGACGGCGGTGCTGATGCAGGTCGCTGGTATTACAGCATCGTCTATCGTCTGCTGCGTCAACTGCGCCTGAAAGTCGACCTGCAGGCATGGTGGCAGGACAAGGCGATCCTGAGTTACCGGCAGAGGCTGGTCGAGTTCTACAGCGAGATCGTGCTGCAAAATATCTCCGGGCCCATCGTCATTTTTGTTGACCAGGTCCAGTGCGTCTCGGCATTGCCGTTTGCCGAAAACCTGCTTGCCAGCATTCGTGCGGCGCACAATGCACGCAGCACTGACCCGGAATTTACCCGCCTGACTTTTGCCCTGGCCGGCGAATGCGACCCGCATGCGCTGGTCGAAGACCAGGAGCTGTCCCCGTTTCGCATCTCGAGGGAGATCCTGCTCGGCGAATTTTCCCGCGCGGACCTCGAGTTATTTGCAACGGAACTGAATCTGCCTGCTGATGATTCGCGTGTTGCCCTGGATTGTATTTACGAATGGACAGGCGGGCAGCCCTACCTGACTCAGAAGCTCGCGCGTTCGGTTGCCCGGGAGCAGATTTCCGGCGACATCAAGGCTCACGTGGACAGGATTGCGTGGCAACAGCTTGCTGGCCGTGCGGCTCTGCACAGCGAGCCTCACATGAGTCACATTCACCGATCCATCACATCGCAATCGAAATTGCGCGACGGCATGCTGACGATGTTCGGCAGACTCGCCAAAGGCATCGAGGTCCGCTACGACGCTCATTCACGCGTCCAGGCCAGCCTGCTTGCGAGCGGCCTTGTCACGCGTGACAGTGACGACACGCTCAGGGTGAAAAACCGTGTTTACGCCTCCGTCTTCACCGCCCGCTGGGCCAACGAGAATCTGCCCATACATTGGCGCGGTCCGGCGATAGCGGCAGTGCTGGTGCTGGTAATCGCCTCCATTCCATTTCTATACACGCAGTTTCTGCCGCGGCCCTACGTCAATCGGATGTTTGACGTGTCCGAACCGATGCAGCGTGTCGCTGCTGCATACAATGCCTTGCACTCGTTTCCCGGTCATGCCGCGGCCGCCGAGCGACTTTACCGGGTTGTGCTTCGGGATCGCGCGTCGCTGGCAACCGAAACCGAGTCGATTGTCGAGATTGATACTTACGCTCGCGATCTGGACCCGTCCGGCGACCTGGCAAACGGCCTTCTTGCAGCGTTCTGGGACCGGCAAGTGGGGCTTGCATTGCGCTCGGAAAATCGCGATGCGGCGTTGATTGCAGCGCTTGAGTCCCTGGTCGAATCCACGCCTTTCCGGCGCCGGCGCGCCGCCACGTTGATCGGCGACGACTACCCGCAGCTTGTCGGTACTATTCCCGGCCACTCTGCACGGGGATTGAAGTTTGACCCGGACGACGTCGTGCTGACGTTTGCCGATGGTGCAAGAATTTCGCAGTGGGTATTGGCCGATGGTGCATTGCAGGCAAAGGAGTCCTGGACCATCTCGGCACTCGAGGTCGCGCCGCTGGTTCGCCGGGTCGTGGTCGATCGCAGCGGACGTGTCAACCGCATCGATCTGAGTGTCAAGGTCAATCACGCGCGGTTGTCGGACCTGTTGATCAAACTGATTGCGCCATCGGGCCGTGCAGTCGATCTGCAGTTTCGCCAGGCGTCCTCGTCAGCAGATGAGTTCATTCCAATCGAAAGCAGCGAACTCGGATCGTTGAACGGTGAACTGCTGTCCGGAACCTGGAGTTTGAGCATCCGCGACGAAGCGACCGGAATCGACGGGCACCTGGTCGGCTGGAACCTTAGCCTGAATTCACAGGTCGTTGCCGAGAACTTCGACCGGGGCCTGGACATACCTGATCCGCTTGAAAAAGAATCCGACGATCTCTGGTTCGCCGCAGACGGACGATTCGCGGTTGCGCGATCGTCACAGAGCGACGGCATGCAGCTGTGGGATCTGCATGCGGCGCGGCCTGTCCGGACACTGACGGTTCCGGCAAGCGAAACTGTCATCGGCCTGAGCCCCGAACTTGGTTACCTGGTCACTGCAGCCGCTGACTCCATCAACCTGTGGCGAACCGCTGACGGCATGCGCCAGTTTTCCCTTGCAACTGGAGCTGCCAGCCAGCAGGCCCGCATGAGCAAGGATGGACGGCGATTGCTTGTGCAGAGCCGCGGCGAAACCAACACAGCGTTTGAACTGTGGTCGCTGGAGACGAGAAAACGCATGACACGGATCAGCGTTGCCGGTACACCTGCGCTGGTCACGATCGATACGAGTGGCAGCCATCTTGCAGTTGCCGATTATGACCGGTCGGTTCGTGTATGGGACTTCCGCGCCAACAGGCTGTTGGCGCAATTCGACCTGGCAGCGCAGCCGACGCGAATTGAGTTGTCCCCGGACGGCAGCCGGCTCGGGGCGGTTCACGGCGCCATGGGTGTGTCGCTTTGGCACGCAGATGTTCCGGATGCGCCCTTGCTTCAGGAACGGCAGGCAGCGCCGTGGCAGATTGCTTTTTCCGCCACAGGACAAAAGTTTCTCGCCGGCAATCCGCGTTATGGTTTCCAGGTCTATCGCAGTGAAGATGGCGGCATCATGGGGCCGCTGCTCGGAAGTGGCATGGGTATCGATGCGACCAGCGAGCTTGCCTTCAGTGCAGACGAAAAATTCGTGCTCACCGGGACTGCTGCAGGCATCAGCCGGCTCTGGCATGCGCCGATGATCGCACCATCGCTGTCTGTGGACGATGGAAGCGCAGACCTGTCGCCGCACCAGCTCTGGCGCCAGTCAGGCGATTCGGTAAGCACCATTTCGCCCGGCGGCGAGCGCATGGCAATCGGCGATGCCGACGGCCATGTGCACTTCATCAGCGTTGGTGCCGGCGCGGAGGAACTTGCCAAAGTAACTGACGAACTCAATTTCCTCGGGCACGAGGCACCGGTTGTCGCAATTTCCTTCAGCCATGACAATTCCTTGCTTGCCAGCGCCGGGTCGAATGGCAGTATTCGGGTCTGGGATGTGCAAAGCGGGATACCCAAGCCGTATTCGGTGCATGCGATAGTCAGCCGAAGTGATCAGATGCAGTTTGCATCCGATGACCGGAGTCTCGCGTTGAACAGCGGACGTCGTGTTTCGATAGTGAGTATCGACTCCGGAGAAATGCTTGCCGAAATCGAACTCGGCGAACAACATGCCGCCATGGTATTTGCGGACAACGAACACCTGTATCTCGGTGCCGAAAGTGGCACATTGCGTGTCCTGACCCCGGACCGCAGCGGCAGCTGGAATCTGCGCAACGTTTGGCAAGGCATGTCGGGCATACGCAAGATGGCCATCTCGCCAAAACGCCAGCAGCTTGTCCTGGTCAATGCGCTAAACGAAGCACAATCGCTGGACATTCGGAGTGGACGTGTCAGCGCGCAATCGTTGACGATGCCGGACGTCATCAGCGACATCGTGTTCAGTGCAGACGAAGCCCGTGTATTACTGCGGACACCGCGCTGGGTGCATCGGACTACACTCGCTCCGGGCGGCTTGATCTGGCGTGATGCGATTCGTGCGCCCAAGGCGATGGCAGGTTCGCGCATGGTTCTGGATCGTGGTGCAGCGGTTTCGTCCTCGCGCAGTGCCGACAACGATCGTGTGCTTGTATTGACACGGGAAACCGGATTCGCCGAAGTCGCCGAGCTGCAATTCAATTATTCGGCAGGTCCGGCGTTGATCGGCAATCGTGAGGAGTTGCTCGCCGAATGGCGTGAGAAGCTGGCGGTGCCTGCCGGGAATCCTGTCGCGGATACCGCGGTGCCCGTGGCCCTGCAGGTCGTCGAGTAATCCGGCTTCCAGAGACCCCGGCTAACGCCGCGTCCCGCGAAGGGTTCTTACCAGCAGTTCCAGCCCGCGCGCGGAGACATCAGCCGGCATTACCGGCGAACCTATCCGTACATCGACCCGTGCGAACAACTTTCCCGGAATTCTCCGCAGCCCGCCGCTTGCGTTGCGGCTGAACCAGCTCCCCCAGAGCCCGGACAATGCAACCGGCACGACCGGCACGGGTCGTCGCGCCACGACCTTTTCGATGCCCTGCCGGAAATCCTGGATGTGCCCGTCTCGTGTAATCGCGCCCTCCGGAAAGACGCAAACCACATTTCCCGCCGCGAGCTCTGCGTCGATTTTGTCGAACGCAGCGGCAAGAAGTGCTTGATCCTCCCTGGCTGGGGCAATGGGAATTGCTTTTGCGGTGCGGAACAGAAATCGCAGCAACGGGATTTCAAATATCTTGTGATACATGACAAATCGTACCGGACGCCTGATCGACCCGCCGACGATTAGCGCATCGACGAAGCTCACGTGGTTGCAAACCAGCACAGCGGGTCCAGTCTGCGGAATATTATCGCTGCCATGCGTGTGAATCCTGTACAGGGTGTTGATCAGAATCCAGACGACAAATCGCATCAGGAATTCCGGCAGCAGTGTATAGATATAGATCGCAACCGCTGCATTCATCAACGCGAGCACGACAAAGAACTGGGGGATGGAAAGGCCACTGTTGAACAACACCAGTGCAAAGATCGCCGCAATCACCATAAACAGTGAGTTGATAATGTTGTTCGCGGCAATGATTCTTGAAAGGTGCGTTCGGTCCGCCCTTTCCTGAATCAGTGCGTACAAAGGGACGCTGTTGAAACCGCCGAATGCTCCCAGCAGGGAGAGGTCCGCAAGAATTCGCCAGCTTCCGTCCCGTGCAAGAAACTCGCTCGCCGTGGATACCGTCGTCGCGTTCATCAGCGGCTGCGCGAAATAAAGGTCGATGGCAAACACGCTAAGCCCGATCGAGCCGAACGGCACCAGCCCGAGCTCGATCCGGTGCCCGGAGAGGCGTTCGCAAAGCAGTGACCCGATACCGACGCCAACAGCAAATGCGATCAGCAGGATCGTTGTTATTTGTTCATTGCCGTTAAGTATATCCAGCGTGTACGCGGGAACCTGAATGGTTATCGCCGAGCCGAAAAACCAGAACCATGAGATTCCCATGATCGATAGAAAGACACTCTTGTCTTTTCGGGAAAAACGCACGATTCGCCAGGTTTCTGTCAACACATTCCAATTGATGCGAAGTCCGGGATCGGCCGCGCGGGTCGGCGGAATGGCGCGGCTTGTGAGGTAGCCGGCAACGGCGATGCCGACCAGGCAAAGGGAAACGAATGAGTGACTCGCGGAATCGAACGTGACCGAGACACCGCCGAGCAGTAGCCCGAGAATGATGGCCACATAGGTGCCGGACTCGACGAGTGCATTGCCGCCGATCAGTTCGTGCGTGGCCAGTTGCTGCGGCAGGTATGCATATTTGACAGGGCCGAAAAGTGTTGACTGGAAACCCATCAGGAACAGCAAGAAAAGCAAGGCGCCGTAACTTTCTGTGGCGAAGCCGATTGCGGCGAGCAACATCAGGACGATCTCGAGAAATTTGATACGACGAAAAAGGCCCGATTTCTCGTATTTGTCCGCGAGTTGTCCAGCGGTGGCGGAGAACAGGAAAAACGGCAGGATGAACATGGCGCCAGCGACATTCGCCAGCTGACTGGCATTCATCCCGGCGACCTGCACACCCTGGAAGGTGATCAGGATTACGAGCCCGTTGCGAAAGACATTGTCATTGAACGCCCCCAGGAACTGGGTGGCAAAAAAGGGTGAGAATCGGCGCTGAGTCAGCAGGCGAAACTGGCTGGGTCCAGACACGATCCTATTTCTGGTAGCTCATGGCGCCGCCACTATATCAGGAAGGATCGCGTGACTGACTCTGCGGCTTTTGTTCCGGGTGGTCCATATAAGGTACTGTTTCCGCAGGCTTTTGCCGCGGAGAAGTGCGAACTTCGCCACATTATTATGTGCAATCGGGGTGCTATGATCCCGTGCACACCTGATTTTTGACGACCAGGGCAGCCAGGCCGGATGACAATTCGATGCTGATCAGAAACAGTAGATTCGCGCTCGTGGCGGGTATTCCGCTTCTGCTGTCAGCGTGCGCCAAGGAACTGCCGCCCCGCTCGGTGGATGAATTCGTGGCGAATCCGATTCTGCTCGAAGCGACCATGGTTCGTTGCGCCGAAAATCGTTCGCAAAAGAAATACGATGCGGAGTGCGTGAATGCCCGCGATGCTGTCGACCGTATTTCCACGATGCAGGAAAAGGAACAGCGCGCGGAACTGGAAGCGCAGTCAGAGCAAAAGCGCCAGGCGCTGCGCCGTACTCAGGAAGCAGCGGCTGAAGCGCGCCGACGGGCCGCGGAAGCACAGCGATTGCGTGAAGAGGCGGCTTACCTCGGCCAGTTCGAGGCGGCACCGCCAACCGGGACCGCCGCTGACACCGCGGCAACGTCTGCGGATCCATCGACTGCCGGAGCCAGTGACAATAGTCCGGGCGTAACCGTCAGTCCGCTGCCGCAATCAGCGCCCGAGGAGCCAAAAACCGCTGCACCGTCCGATCTGGAAGCGATCCGCGAAGAACTCAAGCGTCGTCAGGAGGAATCGCAGTAACCGGTTCGCGGTCGTTTCCGCGAGCTGCGGAGACCAGAGGCTCAGCAAACAGTCGGCGCAGAGAAACCGCACTCCGTCGTACCGCACTCCGTCGTACCGCACTCCGTTGTTCTGCGCTTAGAAATCCTGCGAATCGTCAGCCACCACGCTGCCGGCATCCGGGTCGGCAATGCCGTAGGTCTTGACGCTGGGCTGGCTCGGAACCGAGCGGCTGTTCGATGCGGTATTCGACGCTACACCGGTATCCATTCCCGGCTGTTTTGGCAGGCGACGTGTCTGTGCGGTCAGAAGCTGTACGAAATTATTGGCCACGGCCGGTGCTGCATTGCCCGAACTCGCAAAAATCTGCTCGGGTGTCATGCTCGACGATCCATAGAATGCGGCGTTTGAATTTCTATCCATCGACACACTTGAACCTTCCATAGAAACACCGGCGAAGAGACCACGATTTCGCGAATAGGAGTAGACCTCCGCTTTGAACTGGATATCGGTAGCTGCCGAAGTGGACCGGCCCACCGGTCCGGCGGCGACCGCCGCATCGGCGCCCAGCGTGAGCTTGCCGCTGGTGATGTCCTCGACGCCCTTGCGTGTCTTGAATACCAGGATGATGTCGGTGGACTGTGCGCCGATCTGGAATCCGAGGCTGCCGCCTGTCAGGGAAATGAAAGCCGGGTTGCTCCAGCTGTTGTCGGCATTTCGCACCACGAGAATTCCCTTGCCGTGGCGGAAGCCCAGGCCGAAGCCGGCCTTGACCACGTTCGGCACCACTGCGACGGCATAAGCGCGCGCCAGCAAAGCGGGAGGAATGGACTGTTCCGGGATTCGCAGCAGCTGGTCGAGGACGTCGGTTGCATCGGCAACCCGCTGCTCCTGCTTGGTCGCGGCATGGGCCGGCGCCAGTGCCAGCGTGGACACGACGAGCAGGGTCAAACCTAAGCGTATACGCATGATTTTATTCCAATAATGTCGATTTCAGGGGCCCAAGCGCCGACCACGACAAGGCGGCAGAACGCTATGTCGTCAATCATACGCTATTTGGCCGGATGTCGTCCCCGGCCGCGGTTGCCGCCAGCACCGGCGGCAGCGGGCAGTTCAACGTGGCGCAAATGACGCGAAGCAGCTCAGCCTCCCTGAGATTCAATCGGCCGTCATGGGCGATGCAGCGGCTGATCGCCATCACAAGTCGCTGGCGGCTCCTGGCGCCGAGGCGTGAGAGCGCGTCCAGGTAGGCGTCCAGCGCGGCGACCGTGGAACCCGGCGCGACGTCGACTTCAAGATCTCTTGCCCAGTCACCGAGTTCTGCGATACCCGCGCGGTATGCATGTTCGATCGCCTCGGTGCTGTCGTTTCCCTGTTGCGCAAGGATCCGGATCAGTCCGGCCGCCGCCTGTCGCATCGACTTTTTCGACGCTTGCGGGCGCGCATGCCGGTGGCCAGGAGCCAGCGACTGCCCGAGCTGACTGGCCAGGATCCGGTAATAGCAGAACTCGTGCAGTTCGATCTGCTCGTCTGTCTCGATCAGTCGCAGCACCAGTTGCTGCAGAAATTCCAGCTGCGCGAGCGGCCGAAGTTTGAGCATGGGAAAGGAAATTTCCAGGAGCGGCAGGCGGTAGGCTGGACCCATATCCGTCAGCTGGCGATGAAATCGCGACACCAGCGCCGCACGTTCTTCTCCCAGCATGTCCTGAACGATGCGCGCCTGCCGCGCTGCAACGGGAGCCTGCGGGTGCATCGCGAGCGCGACGGCGAGTAACAGCGAAAGTTCGCGTGAATGCGCTGCATCGTACAGATCGGCAGGCACTGAGCGACGAAGTGTCTGCGCAAATTCGACATGCTGGGCCTGCGGATCACCAATGCTATTGCTGATCGAATTGCCAATTGCCGCGGACGCACCGGCGGCGCTGCCGACCGCGAGTGCCGCGGTCACGCCGGCAACGAGTTTCGAGTCTTGCATCGATGGCTCGACATCCGGCCGCTGGTGAGTGCGGTCTGTCGGATAGTCGCTTTCGCGAAACGATGGATCGAGTGCGCGAATTCTTTCGATCAATGGTGGATGGGTGGCGAACACCGAGGTCAGTCGCGCCAGTCCGCCGGCAAACAGCATGTGACTGATTTCCTCGGCGTCCACGGCACGAATATAGGAGTGCTCGGCGTAACCGCCGATTTTTTTCAGTGCGTTGGCAATCCCGTCTGTTTGCCGCGTGAACTGCACCGCGGACGCATCCGCAAGAAATTCCCGCTGCCGCGACACGGCCGCCTTGATGATTCGTGCAAGCAGCACGCCGATCCAGCCTATGATGGTCAGCCCGAGTCCGATCAGCAACACCACCGGCTGGCTACGGCCGCGCCGGCTCGACATCCCGCCCATCCGCGAACCGCTTCGCAGCACGGTTCGACCGATCAGGCCAAGGACCATGATGCCGAACAGCACGCCCATCAGGCGGATATTGAGGCGCATGTCGCCGTTAAGAATATGGCTGAACTCGTGAGCAATAACGCCTTGCAGTTCATCCCGGTCGAGGGATTCCAGTGTGCCGCGCGTCACTGCAACGGCCGCATCGCCCGGTGCAAACCCGGCAGCAAAAGCATTGATGCCGGGCTCTGCTTCGAGCACATAGATTTCCGGCACAGGCACTCCCGAGGCGATCGCCATTTCCTCGACCACGTTGCGCAAACGACGGCGCAACGGATCGCTGGTATCCGGTGCGACCAGTGTGCCGCCCATGTCGATGGCAACCTGGCCGCCGCCCCGCGCCAGGTGGGCAGTTTTATAGGCGGTTGCGCCCAGGATGAAAAGTGCAGTGAGGATGGCCGCCGGCAGCATGACCGACGGGTTCATGCCTGGCTGGCCGGTATCCATCATGACAGTCGCGGCGCCGGCTACCAGCGCCACGCAGGCCACGATCAGGACAGTCGCAACGAAATAGACAAGGACCAGCCACCGCGTGACGCGCCGGGCCTTGTCCTGTGCATCGAAAAAATTCACGGCAATGCGTCCACGCTTACGAGGGCATTGACGTAAACATTTGTCGCGCCTTGATCAGGTGAACGAAACTTTCGGCACCTGGCGTTTCTCCTCCGATTCGATTTCGAGAAAGGATGCAGCATCGAATCGAAACATGCCGGCGATGATGTTGTTCGGGAAATTCTGCACGGCATTGTTATAGGCGAGTACCGCGTCATTGAAGGCCTGGCGTGAAAAAGCCACCTTGTTTTCAGTGCTCGACAGCTCCTCCTGGAATTGCATCATGTTCTGGCTGGCTTTCAGGTCGGGATAGGCTTCCGACAGGGCAAAAAGACGCCCGAGGGCGTTGCCGAGCGCACCTTCTGCTGCACCCAGTTTCTGGATCGCCTCGGCATTCGACGGATCCGACTTGGCGGCGTCCAGGCTCGAAACGGCTGAATTTCTCGCCCTGATGACCGCATCGAGTGTCTCGCGCTCGTGTTTCATGTAGCCTTTGACGGCCTCGATGAGATTTGGAATCAGATCGTGACGTCGGGTCAATTGCACGTCGATCTGGGCGAAGGCGTTTTTGACACGGTTGCGCGAATTGACCAGGGTGTTGTAGACACCGATCGCATAGAGCGCCAGCGCAACGATTACCGCCAGGAATATCAGAAATGACGTCACAATCCACCTCCCCGGTGATTCAGCGTGGCAGCAAGGATAAACCCTGGCCCACGCTAACACTAGCAGGCCCGCTGTTTGTTCTGGCGCTGTTGTCAACACCTGCTGCTGCCGAATGGTATGGCGATTCGCGGCCGATGATGGGCACCGAAATCAGCGTCTACCTCTGGCATGACGACCCGGTTGCCGGAAACGAGGCAGTCGAGGCGGTGTTTGCCGAAGTGGCGCGTATCAATCAGCTGATGAGTACCTACATCGAGGACAGCCGGATTTCCCAGATCAACCGCGAGGCAGCCAATGGCCCGGTCGATGCCGGGGCGGAACTCACACAAATGATTCTGCGATCTCTGGACATGTCCCGACTGACGCTTGGTGCGTTCGACATTACCTACGACAGTGTTGGTCAGTACTACGATTTTCACGAACACCGCCGCCCGGACGCCGCAACCATAGAAAAGGAACTGCCGCTGATCGATTACCGGCTGGTGCAGGCCGATCCGGTCAAAAACACCGTCAGTTTTGCGAAGCAGGGAGTGCGCATCAATCTCGGCGGCATCGCCAAGGGTTACACCGTCGAGCGGGCCGTGGAATTGCTCCGACAACGTGGCGTGACCAACGGAATCGTTACTGCCGGCGGGGATACGAGACTGCTTGGCGATCGCCGCGGGCAACCGTGGGTGGTCGGTATCCGTGATCCACGCAAGGAGGGCGAGGTGGCGATCCGCATCCCGCTGGTAGACGAAGCAATCTCGACATCGGGTGACTACGAACGCTATTTCGAGGAAGACGGCAAGCGCTATCACCATATCATTCAACCGGCTACCGGCGAGCCGGCGAACGGCGTGCACAGCGCGACCATAGTCGGACCCGATGCTGTGATTACCGACGGACTTTCGACCTCGGTCTTTATCATGGGCGTCGACAAGGGTCTCAGGCTGATCGCGACGCTCCCCGATTACGAAGCCATCGTCATCGATGCAGAGGGAAGACTTTTTTATTCCGACGGATTGCGTCCGCCGGACGCTGCGGAAGCTCCTGACGACACTGAATAATCCGTCGTCCTGTCGCACAAACGCGACCTTTTCTGTCGCCGAAAGGCGACGCTTTTTTCCTTTAAATTCATAAATATACGGCTATTATTTGGTCGTCCGCCGCGAACGCCCGGCTGCGCGTGGCAAAGGCAATTATGTATACCCCGTACCGACCATTTGTGACGATCATCACGGCTATCAACGGCCTCCGGCTGTCACCATTCAATGCAGGAATCCGGCGTCGATCGCCGCTTTGGGCAGCGGTGAAATTCCTTGTTGCCATGCGGCCTGCAGTGCAGGTTGCTGATGCAACGAATCGCTATCGAACAGATGCCATGCAAGGCTGTTATGGGTGACCTGGAACGGCTGCCCGTATTCGTGCGCGGACATCCGCACGATGGGCAGACGAACCGCGGACTACAAGGAAGAGGATCATGAAGGGACTAAAACCAATATTGCTTGGAGCATTTCTCGGAATCTTCGCGCTCGGCGGTCTTGCCTCATCCGGTTTGACTGGCCAGCCTGCACCGGATTTCGCACTGAAAAGCGCCACTGGCGAAAACCTCCGCCTGAGCGAATACCGCGGCGAAGTGGTGATGATCAATTTCTGGGCCACATGGTGCGGGCCTTGCCAGCAGGAAATGCCGTTGCTCGAGGAACTTCACAATCGATATCAGCGAGTCGGCTTCCGTCTGCTCGGCGTCAACATCGATGACGATGCAAGTCGGGCCATGCAGATGGTGCAAAGCCTCGGCGTGACATTCCCGGTGCTGTTCGATGACACCAAGTCCGTCAGCAAGCTGTACCAGGTCGAGGCGATGCCGGTGACCGTACTGCTTGATCGTGCCGGCACGGTCCGCTATGTACATCACGGCTACAAGCCCGGCTATGAAGAACATTATCTGACCGAAATCCGGTCGCTCCTGAGGGAGTAGCAGGTGCTGCCGACAGGCAGCGGGAGAGTTGAAGTGACAGTCATCAGAAATCGAATGGTCACAAACGCTGCGGCAGTCGCCATCGTATGGCTTGCGGGCATGCTGGTGGCATTTGCACAGGGCTCCGAGATCGTCAACCCGGACGCCGTCGTGGCCGGTGCCGCTGCGGGCGAGGTGGCGAAGTCGCAGGCCGACAGCCAGTTCCGCAGTCTCGACGAAGATGTGCAGTCTTTGAAGAAAGAGGTCCTCGATCTCAACCGGGACCTGTTCCTGCTGGAAGAGGAACTGCTGTTTCCGGCGAACTCCCAGGTTGCATTTTTCATCTCCATGGATGTGGGCGAGTACTTCGAACTGGATTCGGTATCGCTGCAGATTGACGGCAAGGAAGTGGCCAACTACCTGTATACGGAACGCGAGGCTGGCGCATTGCTGCGGGGCGGCGTACAGCGGGTGCACATGGAGAACCTGAAGGTTGGGGACCACGAACTGATTGCAGTATTCACTGGCAAGGGTCCGCACGTACGGGACTACCGGCGCGGCGCGACCATGACATTCAATAAAGGCATCGGTGCCAAGTACGTTGAAATGGAGATCAGTGACCGTGCCGCCAAACAGCAGCCGGAGTTCATCATCAAGGAATGGGAGTGATCCTTGATTGCTTGCCGCGCCATCTGTCTGATTTCATGGCTCGTTTTCGCTGTCACGGTGTCAACACCTGAAGCGCGCGCAGCAGGCGATCAGAAACCTCCCACCGTCGTAAAAGATCCGCACTATGGCGAAGTGCTGTTCTACTTCTACCAGGACGACTATTTTCCAGCGATCGTGCGCCTGATGGCGGCGCAACAGCAGGCGCATCTGCCCAATCACGGTGCGGAAGCGGAGTTGCTCCTCGGTGGCCTGTATCTCTCGTACGGACACCATCTTCGAGCCGCCGAGATTTTCGAACGCCTGCTGGCCGACAATGTCGACCCACAGATTCGCGACCGGACCTGGTTCTTCCTCTCGAAGATCTGGTCGCAGCGCGGCTACCTGGCAGAATCGGAGCAGGCGCTGGCAAATATTCGCGATGAACTGCCGCCGGAACTCGAATCCGAGCGGCAAATGCTGAAAGCGCAGATCCTGATCGATCAGGGCCGGGACGATCAGGCAATCGAGATTCTGAATGCCTGGCGCGGCAAGAACGAATGGGCGAGCTACGCCAAGTACAACCTGAGTGTTGCCATGGTCCGCAGCGGCCGTATCAATTCTGCGGTCGGCATGCTGGACGAGTTGGGCAAGCTCGACCCGTACAACGAAGAACTCAGTTCGTTGCGCGACAAGGCGAACCTTGCGCTCGGCTATGCGTACCTGCAGGACGGCCAGCCGCTGTCCGCAAAACCGGTGCTACAGCGAGTGCGATTATCCGGACCGTTTTCGAACAAGGCATTGCTCGGGGTAGGTTGGGCCGATGCTGAAATCGACAATTACCAGCGCGCACTGGTGCCATGGATGGAGTTGCGCGGGCGCGATCTCCTCGATCCTGCGGTTCAGGAATCGATGCTTGCTATTCCCTACGCGATGGCCAAGCTCGATTCGATCAGCCAGGCCGCTGACCATTACATCAACGCCATCGAAGCGTTCTATGAAGAGACTTCGCGAATCGACAGCACGATAGAGAAAATCGAGTCGGGTGAATTGTTCGATGAATTCCTGTCCCAGGACCCAACCGGTACGACTGGCTGGTACTGGAAAGTGGAGGAACTGCCGGAAGGCGCCGAATCGCGCTACCTCTATCATCTGCTGGCGACGCACAAGTTCCAGGAAGGCCTGAAGAACTACCGCGACCTGGCTTACATGGAGCGAAACCTGGACGGCTGGCAACAGAGTGTCGAGGTGTATCAAAGCATGCTCGAGACGCGGGAGTTGGCGTACTACGAAAGATTGCCGCGTGCCGAGGCGAGCCTCGCCAACGCCGATCTCGACGAAATGGTGCAACGCAAGCTCGAATTCGATGCGCGCCTTGACAGCATCGAGAAGAGCGGCGATTCGCTGGCGTTGGCAACCTCGCGCGAATTTTCGCTCTGGGGCGAGATCACCGCGATGGAGCGAAACCCGGCCCTGCAGGCGAATATCCCGGAGGCCGCGGAAGTCCGGGACAAAATCAAGTTGCTCAAAGGCGTCCTGCAATGGGAGCTGGACAAGGAATTCAAGGTTCGTGCGGCACTGATCCGGCGAAACCTGCGCCAGACCGGCGAAGCGCTGGTCGAAACGCAGCGTTCAAGACGCCAGGTGGACGAATCAATACGCAACGAACCGCTGCTTTTTGAAGAGTTCAATCAGCGCGTTGCCGGACTGGATCCGAAAATCAATGAAATGCGCGATCGCGTCGATGTCTCCATGGCAATGCAGCGTGCTTTCCTGCAAACCATCGCTGTGGACGAGCTGCAGGCACAGAAGCAGCGTCTTGACACCTATACGGTGCAGGCGCGGTTTGCGTTGGCCGCCATCTACGATCTCTCATCGACCGTGGGCGACGCATCGCAATGACCACGATTCGGATGAAAAGCGTCATCTGCCTGCTGATGGTTTGCTGCCTCGCACCGCTCGCGACGGCCGATGACAAGAAAACACCAACGATCAAGAGCCTGGACAAGAAGGCGGTCGAGGTGCGGCCCGGCAAACTGATCGTCAACAGTTCCGACAAGGCGCGGGAAAACTACCGGGAGTTTCTCGACCTGGTCTCCGACGATCCGGAGCTGCGCGCCGAAGCAATGCGCAGGCTCGCGGACCTGGAACTCGAAGCCAGCGAAGTCGACCAGTTGCGCGGCAACATCGAGTCGCTGGATCAGGGGGCGTACGAGAGTGCAACTGCACTTTTTCACCAGCTGCTCGAGACCTATCCGGACTATCGCCGCAACGACACCGTGCTGTACCAGCTTGCGCGGGCCTATGAGATTGCAGGCAAGAACGACGATGCGCTGAGAACATTGAACGAACTCGTCGAGCGCTACCCGGGAACGGCGCTGATCGACGAAGTGCAATTCCGTCGCGGTGAAATGCTGTTCCTGCGCAAGGACTACGCGGAGGCGGAGCTCGCGTATAAAAGTGTCGTCGCCACCGGTGATGCCTCGCGATTCTACGAGCAGTCCTTGTACAAACTCGGCTGGTCGCAGTTCAAACTGGCGATGCACGAAGACAGCCTGCAGCCGTTCTTCGAACTGCTGGACCGCAAGATTGCCGGGGTCGAAATCCAGGACGGTGACGAGCGGCTTGCTGCACTGAGCCGCGCCGAGCGGGAAATCGTCGAGGACACGTTTCGCGTCCTGAGCATCAGTTTCTCGTACATGGACGGCGCCGACAGTATCGCAAGCTTCCTCAGCGAGCGCGGCTATCCGGAGTACGGTTACATCATTTTCATGAACCTCGGCGATCTGTACCTGGAAAAAGAACGCTACGTCGATGCGGCGGAAACCTACGAGGCCTTTGTCAAGCAGGATCCGAATCACCCGAAAGCGCCGTTGCTGCAGGTCGAAGTCATCGAAGCCTACAAGCTCGGTGGCTTCCCGACGCTGGTATTGGACGGCAAGAAACAGTTTGTTGAACGCTATGGCATGGACGGTCCATTCTGGCTGCGCAATCCGCGCGAGCAGAACACTGCCGTGGCCGCGCACCTCAAAGCCAACCTGACCGACCTCGCGCAGTACTACCACGCCGAAGCGCAGAAAGGCGGAAAGCGCAGCGACTACCAGGAAGCGGCGCGCTGGTACCGCAAGTACCTGAACTATTTCCCGGGTGAGGCGGATTCCGCCAACACCAATTTCCTGCTGGCGGAAATTCTCTTCGAGAGCCAGGATTTCAATCTCGCCACGGACGAGTACGAGCGAACCGCCTACGATTACCCCCTGCACGCGCATTCTGGCGAGTCGGCCTATGCCGCCATCCTCTCGTATCGCGCGCACGAAGCGACGCTCGAAAAAGAGGCAAAGGCAGCCTGGCACCAGCGTTATCTCGACAGCGGCTTGCGTTTCGCGCAGACCTATCCCGAGCACCCGGAATCGGGCGCGGTGCTCACGACAGTCGCCGAAGACCTGTTCCAGCAACGCCAGTTCGACCTGGCGATTGCCGTCGGCCAGGCGGTCGTGACCAAGCAACCGCCGGTGCAGGCGTCACAGGCTCGCACGGCGTGGACAGTCATTGCACATTCGCAGTTCGATCTCGCGAAGTTCGCGGACGCGGAAACGTCCTATTACCAGCTGAGAACTTTCACGCCGCCCGAGGACAGTGTTGCGCAGCAGGAAATCAAGGACCGGATAGCTTCATCGATCTACAAGCAGGGCGAGCTGGCCCGCGATGCCGGCGAATTCGACGCTGCCGTCGCGCACTTCACGCGCCTCGGTCAGGCAGTGCCGGATTCGAAGATTCGTGCCACCGCCGAGTACGATGCAGCCGCGGTGCTGATCAATATGGCGGCGTGGGGCCGGGCTACTGTCGTCCTCGAGGATTTTCGCCGCAATTACCCGGACAGCGAATACGTCGACGACATCACGCAGAAGCTCGCCGTCAGCTATCTCGAAACCGGTCGCGGCGCCGAAGCGGCCAGTGAGTTCGAGCGCATCGCAGCCGACCCGGACAGCGCTGCCGAAGTCAAACGCGAAGCCTTGTGGAAGGCCTCGGATCTGTACAAGTCATCCGGCCAGACCGTCGCGGAACAGCGTGTCCTGCAGAACATTGTCGACCAGTATCCGGATCCGATCGTCGAATCGATCGAGGCGAGATTCCGGCTGCTGGAAATTACCGAAGCCGGCGGCGACAGCCGCGCCCGGGACCTGATGCTGGCCGAAATCATTCGCGTCGACGCAACCGCCGGAGCGCAGCGCTCGGATCGAACCAAGTTCCTGGCGGCGAAAGCTTCCCTCGAGCTCGCCGAACCGGTGCGTTACCGCTTCATGAACATGAAGATTACGCAGCCGCTGGCAGACAGCCTGACGCAGAAAAAAGCGTTGATGGAAGAGGTTCTGAAAGTCTATGGCAACGCCGCGGATTATGGCGTGGCTGAAGTCACCACCGCCTCAACCTTCCGGTTGGGCGAGGTGTACCAACAGTTCAGCAAGGACCTGATGGAGTCCGAGCGCCCGGCCAACCTCGATGCGGCCGCGCTCGAGGAATACGAGTTGTTGCTCGAAGAGCAGACCTTTCCGTTCGAGGAAAAGGCAATCGAACTTTACGAAACAAATGCCAGCCGCACGGTGGATGGCGTTTATGACGAATGGGTGAAACGAAGTTTTGATGCGCTGGCGAGCTTGTTGCCGGCCCGATACGCGAAACTGGAGCGCAGCGAAAATGTGGTTACAGCGCTTTACTGACCAACCAGGCATGCGCCCTGGCATTGCGATGCTCCTGGTCGCGTGCGGCGTCGTGCTTTCGGCCTGCGCCTCGGGACCCAAACCGGCGAAAACCGGCGATGCAGAAGCGGCGGGCGTAGTGCGGGAAGTTCCGCCCAAGGCACAGACCCTTTACGAGCAGGCCGTGAGTGCCCTGGCGTCCGGAGATGTTCTCGATGCGGAGCTGCGCTTCAAGGAATTCCTGCTGCAGTATCCGGACTACCCGGGCGCGCACGTGAACCTGGCGATCATTTACGCAAGCCAGGGTAACGACAAGGCGGTCGAGAACAGCCTGACCGATGCGTTGATCATCGATCCCGAGCATCCTGTGGCGCTGAACCAGCTCGGCATGCTGCTGCGCCGCCAGGGCAAATTTATCGAGGCCGAAGCGACATATATGAAGGCCGTCACAGCCGACCCCGACTATGCCTTGGCACACTACAACCTGGGCGTCCTCAACGAACTCTATCTGCAGCGGCTCGATCTCGCATTGCAGCATTTTGAACGTTACCAGGAGCTCGGCGGCGACGATGAGCAGGTCACAAAGTGGATTGCGGATCTCAAACGGCGCCTTGGCGGTAACGAAAGAACCGCAAATGTGACGGAGTGACAGGTATGAAGTTGATTGTAGCGGGATTATTGCTCCTCACCGGCACTGCTGCGCAGGCGCAGGAAGAGGCGACCGAAGCGCCGACGCCCGCGGAGCAAGTCGACGCGACGCAGGTGGAATCGACGCAAGAATTGACCGACGCGGAAGCAAGCGAACGCGACGCGCTCGACCCCGCTGTGCCTTCAGCAGTGCTGTCGGCCGATGTCCGGCGCGATTCGGAAGGTAATCAGGTGATGGATCGGCTGGACCTTGGCCGGTCGGAAATTACCGGCAACCAGGAGCTGCCGAAAGTTTTGTACATCGTGCCCTGGCAGAAGTCGGATCCGGGCGATCTGACCGGCAAGCCGGTCAATACATTGCTCGATGAAGTGATGGCGCCGGTGGACCGAACGGAATTCTTGCGACAGGTCGACTACTACAATGACCTGTACGGCGAGACGACACAGTAGATACGCAAGAGATTTGATTCTAAGAGGAGCAATCAAATGGATACGTGGAGCACGACCGTGAGTTTCTTTCAGGATGGCGGGATATTCATGTACCCGATCCTGATGGTGTTCGGCCTCGGCCTGGCAATTGCAGTCGAGCGCTGGACCTACCTGACTATGTCCGGTGCCAGCAACCGCAATCTGTGGAAAAAAATCGTGCCGTACCTTAAGGCCGGTAACTTCCAGGAAGCGGCACAGGTGACCGGTAAATCGAAGGCGGCCATTGCTTCGATCCTGACCTACGGCCTGTACCGGGTTAAATCCGCACGCCGTCGCGACGATGTCGAGAAGGCGATGGAAGAGAGCCTGATGGAAGTACTGCCGCGACTTGAAAAGCGCACACATTACCTGGCCACGCTCGCCAACATCGCAACCCTGCTCGGACTGCTGGGCACCATCGCGGGCTTGATCACCGCTTTTGACGCAGTGTCAAACGCGAATCCGGCGGACAAGGCCGACCTGCTTTCTTCCAGTATTTCGGTGGCTATGAACACGACCGCCTTCGGACTGATCGTTGCAATTCCGCTGCTGCTTATTCATGCGCTGCTGCAGACCAAGACCAACACAATCGTCGACAGTCTCGAAATGGCCAGCGTCAAGTTTCTCAATGCCATTACCGAACGTCAGCTGAAGCCCTCCGGTGCATAAGCAATGATTCGCAGCCACGGAGGCGGTCGTCGTCGCAGTAACAACGAGACGGTCGAACTCAACATTGAAGTGTTCATGAACCTGATGGTAATCCTGGTTCCGTTCCTGCTGATTACAGCGGTGTTCTCGCGCATGGCGATTCTCGAACTGAATCTGCCAGGCTCCTCTACCGAGCCCGTCAATTCGCAGGAGCAGACTTTCCAGCTGGAAATTACCGTGAGGAAAGGTCAGATCGAAGTCGGCGACAGAAATGTCGGCGCACTGGGCGTGTACCCGAACTCGGCCGACGGCTACGACTTCGAAGCCTTGAGCACCAAGCTTTCCGATATCAAGAAACGGTATCCGGAAAAGACCGACGCTGCGATTCTGCTGGAAGCGGAAATTCCCTATGACACGCTGGTGCAGGTCATGGACCGGGTACGAGTCGAACTAAGTATCGAAAACGAAGAAGTGATTCGCAACGATCTCTTTCCGGATATTTCGATCGGCGATGCGCCGATCCTCGATGGGGGCGCCTGAGCCATGGTCAAATCCAAGCGTGCGCAACGTATGGATCGGCGCCACAAGCGTGGCAAGCTTGGCGGTGGGCTGAACCTTGTGTCACTGATGGATGTTTTCACGATTCTCGTGTTCTTCCTGCTGGTCAACTCGGCTGACGTCGAAGTATTGCCCAACGCCAAGGAAATTCAGCTGCCCGAATCGATTGCGGAAGATAAAGCCAAGGAGACGGTTGTCATTCTGATCGGCGAGCACGACATCATCGTACAGGGCGTACCAGTGGCGAAGGTTGCTGAGGTGATGAAGATGAAAGGCAACGATATTCCCGAATTGCGCCAGGCCCTGTTATCGCAGAACGATCGGGTCTTGAGGAAAGAAGCGCAGGAGGACATTGCCGGTCGCGAGGTAACGATCATGGGCGACAAGGACATCCCGTACCGCCTGTTGAAGAAGGTCATGGCGACCTGCACCGAATCGGATTACGGGCAAATTTCGCTCGCCGTGTTGCAGAAGAGTGCGGACAAGCTGGACGAAGCTGGCCAGCTCAGCGTCGCACGCTAAAGACACCGGTACCGGGCGGACAAGGAACAGGATCAGGAGTCAGGGTTTGGACATTCCTTATTACAGAGAATACGAGCTGCCATGGACCAGCGGCGAGGGTCAGGAACAGAAGTTCCGCCGGCTGCTGGCTATCGTACTTGCTGTATTGCTGTTCTTGGGCGTGGTCTGGCCGTTCCTGCCGACGCCGGCAGTAGATCCCAATGCCGTAGTGGAAATTCCGCCGCGCATCGCGAAGCTGCTGCTGGAACAGAAGCCACCGCCGCCACCACCGAAGGTCAAGGAGCCGGAGCCGGAGCCGATCAAGGATCCGATCAAGGAGCCCGAGCCGGAGAAAGTAGTGGAGAAGGAACCGGAGCGGATACAACCGGAACCGGAACCGGCGCCGCCCCCGATCGATACACAGAAGGTTGCCCGCGAGCAGGCACAGGCAGCGCTGTTGCCGTTCACCGAGGATCTTGCACAACTCGCCGACAGCAACGTGCTGGAGAAACTGGCGGACGAAAGGCCGCTGACCGCATCGGTTGGCCAGGCGGCGCGCAACGAGCGCTCGATGATTACCTCAAAGGCCGGCGTGGCCAGCGGCGGCATCAACACGGCCAGCATGAGCCGGAATACCGGCGGTTCCGGGCTTGCCGGTCGCACGATTTCAAAGGTTGACAGCCCGGTCGCCGCGGTCGGACAGTCGGCCGGTGGTGCGCGTCGCACCGGCGAGAGCGGCAAGGCATCGCGCAGTCGCGAGGAAATCGAACTGGTGTTCGACAAGAACAAGGGTGCGATCTTTGCGCTCTACAACCGTGCGCTGCGCGCCGATCCGACGCTGGAAGGCAAGCTGGTGCTGCGATTGACTATTGCGCCATCCGGCGAAGTCACGTTCTGCGAAGTGATTTCGAGCGAGCTCGGTGATCCGGATCTCGAACAGAAGCTGGTGCAGCGTGTGCGCATGTTCCGCTTCGAAGCGAAAGACGTCGAGGCGATTACCACGACGAAACCGATCGACTTCTTCCCGGCCTGATCAATCCCGCCAAACCAATGTCAGGAGTCGCCTGCAATGCAGGCGACTGCAATTTCGGTCTTGCGCTGCAGGAGCCTGCACTGCAGGCGACAAAACCTGGCACGATCTCACCTGTAGGAGCCCGCATTGCGGGCGACTGCTTTGCCTGTACGGCGCCGCGCCGCCATGCCTTTCTCGCTCGGAAATCTTTACTCACTCGAAAGGCATACCGT
>JAHKKM010000214.1 GCA_020027645.1 Pseudomonadota bacterium | reverse complement strand
TTCGCTTGGAGCGACCGGCGTGCAAGAGGCGATTCATTGCCTGTTGATGTTGCAGCATGACTTCATCGCGCCCTCGATCAATGTTGTGGATCCCGATCCAGCTGCAGAGGGCATGCCGCTCGTGACGCGTCGCATCGACGCTGCCGGAATCCGCACTGCCATGAGTAACAGTTTCGGTTTCGGTGGCACCAACGCGACCCTCGTAATGCAAAAGATCTGAAAATCAGAAAACCGGGGTCAGACCCCGCTTAAAATCGGGGTCAGACCCCGTTTTCAACATCTTCGAATTTGCGATAACCAGTTTTAACGGGGTCTGACCCCTGGAACAGCGGACCCCAGCAACTGCAAAATATGCAACTCGAAACCATCAGCGAGCACCGGTCGTTCGGCGGCAAGGTCGGTTTTTACCGGCACTCATCGGCAGTCAATAATTGCAGCATGCGATTCTCGGTTTTTGTGCCGCCGCAGGCCGCGAGCCGGAATGTGCCTGTGCTCACCTGGCTCTCGGGGCTCACTTGCACCGAAGAAACCTTCATGATTAAAAGTGGTGCCCAGCGCGTTGCCGCAGAGCTCGGCGTAATGCTGGTGTCACCGGACACGAGTCCCCGTGGCGACGACGTGCCGGGCGATCCGGAGGGCGCCTATGATTTCGGACTCGGCGCCGGGTTCTATCTGAACGCGACCGAGAAACCGTGGAGCCGTCACTATCGAATGTACGACTACGTTACCGCCGAGATGCCGATCATCCTGTTCGGTAATTTCCCTGGCGACCGGCAGCGACAAGGCATATTCGGCCACTCCATGGGCGGGCACGGCGCACTGACCATCGGCTTGAAAAACCCGGATGTATTCCGTTCGATCTCCGCGTTCGCACCGATCTGCAGTCCTGGCAACTGCCCCTGGGGGCAAAAGGCTTTCGGCAATTACCTGGGCAAGAACCGCTCATCCTGGTCCGAATACGACGCGACGGAACTGATCCGTAACATCGGCCGGAACAAGCCGGCTCATAAAATCCTGATCGATCAGGGCATGGCCGACCAGTTTCTCGAGCGCGAGCTGTATCCGCATCTATTCGAAGCCGCGTGCAAGGAGAAAGCCGTTGCCCTCGAACTGCGCCGTCACGAAGGTTACGATCACGGCTACTATTTCGTTTCCACTTTCATGGAAGACCATTTGCGGTATCACGCGTCGTTGCTGAATGCGTAACGGACATCGCGATCCGCACGCCTGCCCATGATGGAGTTTGCTGCATTTGCCGCCGCGATGCTGCTGACCGGCGCAATCGGCGGACTGCTCGCGGGCCTGCTCGGGATAGGCGGTGGCATTGTCATCGTGCCGGTTCTCGACACGGTGCTGTCGCTCTACGGAACGGACCCGGCCATTCGCATGCAGGTCGCAGTAGCCACTTCACTTGCGACCATCATCCCGACGTCGATTTCGTCATCGCGGGCGCATCACCGTCGTCGTTCGGTGGATACGGAACTGGTACGGCGATGGGCGGTGTTCGTGCTGGCTGGCTCGCTTGCCGGGGCGTTCATCGCCGCCGGAGTACACAGCCGCACGCTGTCGCTGGTATTCGCCGTCATGGCATTGCTGATTGCCACGAAAATGATTCTGCCACTGGATGGCCGCACGCTCGCGCAATCGGTTCCGCGAGGTCCGTTCATGCCGATCGTGCCGGCGCTAATTGGCGGCCTCTCGAGCATGATGGGCATCGGCGGAGGAACCCTGAGTGTTGCCATACTTACCTTGTTCAACGAGCCGATCCATCGCGCCGTCGGCACGGCCGCCCTGTTCGGCCTGGCGATCAGTTTGCCCGGCACCATCGGTTTCATTGTGGCGGGCTACGGGGATGCGAGGCTCCCACCCTTCAGCCTCGGCTTTGTCAACCTGCTCGGTTTTGCATTGATCGCACCAGCCACCTGGCTCGCGGCGCCCGCCGGCGCGGCGCTCGCGCATCGACTGTCGCGGCGGCACCTGAGCCTGATATTCGGGCTTTTCCTGGTGCTGGTATCGGCGCGTATGTTTTCGCAGGCATTCAATGCGCCGGCTGGCCAATAATCGAATTAGGGGTAACTACCTACACCGGTCAGCGTCCGTGCACCGCAAAATTGCGGTAGTTTGAGCAACCATGAATCTGCCGTCAGAAATCGCACAGGAGATTATCAAGTCGTCGAACGAGGCGATCGTTGTCGCAGACGGAAATGGCTCTATTGTGTTCGTCAATCAACGTGCCGAAAACCTTTTCGGTTATTCGCCAGGAGAGTTACTCGGACAAAGTTTAGAAGTGCTGATGCCGGAGACTTTGCGTGATAAACACGTAAAACACCGCAAGCACTTTCACAGGACGCCGCATGCGCGGCCACTGGTATCCGGGCTCAGCCTCAGAGGTCGGCGCAAGAACGGAGAAATCTTCGCTGCCGAGATTTCGCTGACACCTGTCGATAGCGGCGAAGGCATGCTGGTATCCAGTTCGATTCGCGAGATCAGTGAGGCAGGCGCGTCCGAGGCGTACTTCCGGCATATCCTGGAATCGGCACCGGATGCCATGATCATCGTCGACCCCAACGGCCGTATTGCCATCGCCAACGACCAGGCCGTCAGGATTTTCGGTTACTCGCGACCGGAGCTGATCGGCCAGCCGGTCGAAATGTTGCTGCCGGAGTCGATGCGTGGGCGGCACATCGGACACCGTGAATTCTATGCCCGCGATCCCAATATTCGACCGATGGGTCGTGGCTTGGAGCTGCTGGGCCGGCACGCCGACGGGTCGACATTTCCTGTGGAAATCAGCCTGAGCCCGGTGATATCGGCAGCCGGTCCGTTTGTGTCCAGCGTCATCCGCGACGTGACCGACAGAAAGAAAATGGAAGCTGAATTGATCGAGGCGCGCCAGGCTGCCGAACGCGCCAACAAGGCGAATACCGCCTTTCTGGCAGCGGCGAGTCACGATTTGCGGCAGCCGGTGCAGGCACTCAGCCTGCTGACCGGCGCGTTGCGTCGGACGGTGAAGACACCGCTGGCGCTCGAAATGGTGGAAAGTCAGCAGCACTCCCTCGATGCGATGACCAACCTGTTGAACTCGCTGCTCGACATCAGTCGACTCGATGCCGGTGCTGTTACACCGGACTTCGAGGAATTTCCAATCCAGCGGCTGATCGATCGGCTGTCGGCGGAGTTCGGGCGACAGGCAAGACAGAAAAGCCTGCGATTCGAATCCGGGACCTGTACGACTATCGTACGCAGCGATCCAAATCTGCTCGCCGAGATTATTCAGAACCTCGTGTCGAACGCCATACGTTACACGGCCAAGGGCACGGTCGCACTGACTTGCACGGAAAGGGACGGGCAGTTGTGCCTGCAAGTTCGCGACACCGGCATTGGTATCGAGGCACAACATTTTGAAGCCATATTTCGCGAGTTCCACCAGATCAAGGCAGCGGGCGCGACCAAGGAGGGATTTGGCCTTGGCCTCGCCATAGTACGGCGGCTGGCCGATCTGCTCGGCCACCAGGTACTGGTCGAATCCACGCCCGGGGAGGGATCCTGTTTTACGATTTGTTTGCCGGCGGTCGCAGCCACCGACGACCTGATCGCCGACAACCCGGCGATCGCCCAGCGACCTGATCAGGAGGAACGCGGTGGCCTGGTGGTACTGATCGAGGATGACGAAAAGGTGGCCCGCGCCTGGGGAATGCTGCTCGAAGCAGAAGGATTCCGTGTCGCGACCGCATCGTCTGCCGGAGAAGCCAGAGCCGTTGTCAATTACCTCGATCGGGTGCCGGACCTCATTATTTCAGATTTCCATTTGCTCGACGGCTCGACCGGAGTCGAGGCAGTCAACCAGATTCGTGCCGTGTTCAATAAACCATTGCCGGCATTCATAGTCAGTGGCGACACGTCGAAAGTTGTGCAGGATGCGCGGTCGCTGGACAACAGCTTGCTGATGAGCAAGCCGGTCGACATCGACCAGCTGTTGAAACTTGCGAGGGCAGCGATTTCGAGCGGCCGCGTTGCGGACGACTAGCGAGATCGGTGACAGTAACCTTAATTACCTGTCGTCAATTCCAATCTGTCGGACGGAGATCGGTGACAGTTACCTTAATTACTTGTCGTGAAGCCCAATCTGTCGGATGGTGACGTAATTAGGGTAACTGTCACCGATCTCAAAGAATCGCCAACCAGCTTGTGGGCGACTTGCTGAGTGC
>JAHKKM010000213.1 GCA_020027645.1 Pseudomonadota bacterium | reverse complement strand
CTCACCGGGAATCGTGGTGTGAATCATGTGAAACCGCGATGCACCCTCCCACGGGTAGTGCGGGTTGCCGAAAAGGATGCCGCGTCCCGATTCACTCGCAGACTTGCCGACTGCGATGGCATTGCTGCCGATTCCCTGTGGCCAGTCGAACCGCGTATCACCGCTGGCAACTGGCTCGCCGGGTGGTGCCGCGCGCGTCATGTCTTCCTGGAACTGGCCAAGGCCATAGCGTATTCCTATGCTGACCGTGACCCTGGCGACGTCTGCAGCGGTGATCGGCCGGACCCAGCTGGCGTCATTACAGCTTGCCGGCAGTTTGCCGCGGTGATCTTCCAGGTAACGGTTGTATCCGGCGACGAAGCCTGCGGAAAACAACGCCATGTCTTCAGTCTGTGCTGCGGCGAAGTGACGCAGCTTTTCGTCTGTCACGATGGCCCGATGAAATACATCGCTCTCGAAATTTCCATCGCCCGGACCGAGATGAGCCGATAACTCACCGTTCACCATGGCAACGTCCTTTGCATACACGCAAACACCGTCGGTCGCGTGAGCATAGGCGAAGCCGTAGCCAAGGCCACCCCAGTCGTCCGCCTTGACGTGCGGGATGCCATAACTGGTCCAGCGTATCTCGGCCTGATATTGCGCATCGTCCTGCGAGTCGCCAGGCGAGGTATCGTTTCTGTTGCAGGCGGCCAGCAGAATGCCGGAGGCCAGCACGGCAAGACGGATCATGAGGCTAGTCATAACGAAGGACCTATTTGGCTTTTTTCGTGCCGCTCAGGCGATCGGCGTACGGTTTGTAACTGATTTCGCGGCCAAGAAAATCGGTGACGAGTTTTTCCGCCGGGCGCGTGCCGCCTTGCGACAGCACGGTGTCTCGATAGGCTTTGGCAACCTCGACATCACGAAGCCCCTGTTCCTCGAAGCGCGTGAACATGTCGGTTGCGATGGCCAGCGACCACTGATAGGTATAGTAAATAGCCGAATAGCCATTCAGGTGACCGAATGAGGTGTAGAAATGTGTGCCCTCGACCGGCTCGAAGCGCGTGAACTCGCGCTCGATTTCCTGGCTCATTGCGTCGATATCGATGTCTTCCGGATTGCGGTTGTACAGGTTCAGAGATAGAGCAGCGTAGTTAAGCTGCCGGCGGGTGCCCATGCCGAGGCCAAAGTCACGCGCGGCTACCATTCGCTCCAGCAGGTCCTGCGGAATCGGTTCACCCGCGGCATTTTTTGCAAAGCGCGAGACCGTGTCGTAATCCCATACCCATTCCTGCAGCATCTGCGATGGTGCCTCGACGAAATCCCACTCGGTGTTGATGCCGCTGACATTGTCCCAGCGGTGATGTCCGGCAAACAGCCAGTGAATCAGATGGCCGAACTCGTGCAGGAAGGTCTCGACCTGCGCGTGCTGCATCGCCCCGTCGCCGGTTGGAAAGTTGCAGATCAGCCCTGCAACCGGTAATTGCCGCCCTTCGATACCGTTGACGAATGGAAACATGGCGGCATGCTGGAACTTGCCGTCCCGCGGATGCATGTCGAGATAAAAGCGGCCAATGACTTCGTCACCGTCGAGAAGCTGGTAGGCCTTTACGTCCTCGTGCCAGGTATATGTATCCCAGGGCTCGATTTTTACCTGGAACAGGTCCTGCACCATTTCCAGAATACCGTCACGGGTATTGTTGTAACTGAAATACTGCCGAACGATCTTGGAATCGACGTCGAACTGCTCGCGCCGCACTTTTTCTTCGATGTAGGTGGTTTGCCAGCGCTCCAGAGACTCCGCATCCGGCTGGTCCTGGCGGAGTCGAGCCAGCAGTGTCTCGTATTCCCGGTCCTGGGTTTCGGCTGTGTAACCCTTGAGCTCGGTGAGAAACGCCTGCACACGTTCCGGAGAACCGGACATCTTGTCGGCCGTGACAAGTTGCGCGTAGTTGTCGTAGCCGATCAGCTGAGCCAGCTCATAACGCGCCACCAAAAGTTTTTTCAGGATTTCCTCATTCTGCGGATAACCGCGGTTGAGATACAGCGACAGCATTTCCTTGCGCAATTCGTCGCTGTCCGCGTACTCGAAAAACGGGAATACATCGGGGTACTGCGTAGAGATACGAATCTTTCCGTCGTCGCCGGGCTGATGTGCTGCGATGTAATCATCAGGCAGTCCGGCCAGACCGTCGACCGAGTCCAGCTCGAGATAGCGGACGTCTTCGCGAATGATGCGATCGAAATCCTGACCGATGGCGACGATCTCATCATTCAGCGCGCGGATGCGCTCGCGTGTTGCATCGTCCTTGTCGACTCCCGACAGGCGAAAGCCAAGCAACATTTTTGAAAGCGAATGTTTTGTCGTCTCGTCAGCATCCGAGGCATCGAGGCTGCTGACCGCTTCATACACCGGGCGTGACAGGCTGATATCGGTGCCGATGCGCGCCAATGTCTGCGCGCAGGCGTCGCCGGCATCGCGCACGGCCTTGTCCGGGTGCACGCTTCCAAGGCTTTGTGCGGCGCTCGACACATTCGACAGGCTGGCAGTCAAGCTGTTCAGCGACTCGAGATATCCGTCTATGGTGGCCTTGCCACTGAAGCCCTCGAGGGTCTTCAAGTGATCGCGCAAGGCGGTTTCCTCAGCAGTGCAAAGTGCTGTCAGGCCCTCGGCCGTGTCCATTTGCTGCAGATCGATGGCGACGAAGCGGACTGGCAACGCGGCTGCGTCACTCGAGCTGTCCGGTTTGCCGCAGGCGGCGACAACGACAAGCAGCAAAATTGCGGAAAACGAATATCGCAGAGACATGTCAGGTCCTTGGATGAAACATGGGATTTCGCCGGATGGTGGCCGGCAAAGCGAGACATGGTGAACTGCCGGGCACGGATTTTCAAATCTGAAAGATATGGTAAAAAAATGTTTTATAAACAAAGTCTTATGTTGCGGTGCCCCGCCGTTCGCAATACATCACGCAGGTTTCGCGGCCGCGTCCCCTATATGCGATGATGCGGCCCATCAAGCCAGCGTCGCAATTCTTTGCGACAGAACAAGAAGACGTCGAAGGGGGAATAGCCGTGGGTAACAGATTGGCCGTAGTTATTGCGATGGCCGCGAGCGCGTGTGTGGCGGTTGCAGCGGAGAACGCAGCCGAGAACGACGATCGCACATTTCGTAACGTGGATGTATTCGAGATCGAGGTTGCTGCGGACCCGCAGCTGTCGCCGGACGGCAAGCAGGTCGCCTACCTACGACGTTCGATGGACATCATGACGGACCGCGCGCTTTCGAATATCTGGGTGGTCAGCACGGACGGCAGCAAGCATCGCCCGTTGTTGTCCGGTACCTCAGGCTATTCGAGTCCGCGCTGGTCGCCGGGCGGAGACCGTCTCGCATACGTCACCGAAGCCGGCGAACGCGGTGCCGAACTGTATGTGCGCTGGATGGATACCGGGCAGACAGCGCTGCTGTCCAATCTGAGACAAGGTCCGGGCTCGATCAGCTGGTCACCCGATGGCCGCCAGATTGCTTTTACGATGCTGGTCGAATCCGAAGGCACGAAATTCGCCGATCCACCGGCCAAGCCCGAGGGGGCCGAGTGGGCACCACCCGTGAAAGTCATCGACAAGCTTCCGTACCGTGGCGATGGAGCAGGATATTTCGAACCAGGATACACGCATATCTTTGTGATCCCGGCAGAAGGCGGAACGCCACGGCAACTGACCAGTGGCGATTACGACCACGATAGTTCGTTGAGCTGGGCGCCGGATGGCAGCCGCATTGTGTTTTCTGCTAACCGGGTCGACAACCCTATCGAACAACCGGCCGAATCGGAGTTGTGGACCGTCGATGTTGCCAGTGGCGAGATGAAACAACTCACCGATCGCGTCGGGCCTGACCAGGCGGCGCAGTGGTCTCCGGATGGAAAGTTCATTGCCTACCTGGGTTATGACGACAAGAAAATGGGCTACCAAAACAGCAGTGTGTACCTGTTCGATGTTGCGGCCGGGACGTCACGAAATGTCAGCGGCGATTTCGATCGGTCCATTGGCGACGTTCAGTGGGCAGGCAGCTCGAATCGGTTCTATATTCAGTACGACGACCGCGGTCGTTCCATGATCGCGAGCCTCGGACTGGACGGGAAAATTACGACGCTCACTGATGATACCGGCGGCACCGATATCGGCAGGCCGTATACCAGCGGCGGTTTTTCTGTTGCGGACGACGGAAGTA
>JAHKKM010000212.1 GCA_020027645.1 Pseudomonadota bacterium | reverse complement strand
CCGCAGAACACGTCGTCTTCGATCATGACACCGGTGTAGACGCTGACGTTGTTCTGGATCTTGACGTTATCGCCGATGACACAGCCGGGCGACACCACCACGTTCTGGCCGAAGTTGCATTTCTTGCCAACTTTGGACTTCGGCATGATGTGTGTGTAATGCCAGATCTTCGTGCCGGCGCCGATCTCGGCGCCCTCGTCGATGCAGGCGGTCTCGTGAGCAAAATAATCCTTCGACATGTTTAACTGTTCTCTCAGGCCGCTTTCTGTTGTGACACTTGCCGGTAATCGTCATAGAAGCGGTTGACCGCGCCGATGACTTCGTTGTTGTTCAGGGTCGCGTTCACGAACTGCGAGGTGTTGAGCACGTAAAAATCCTTGTGCTTGGTTTTTACCTGCGGCACCAGGCTCGAATAGCCCAAAACCTGCAGTGGCTGCACCTTGAAGGCTCGATTGACGTGCACGCTCTCGATCTGCGACATATCGAAATTCGGCAGCATCTTGCGCACGCCAGCCAGGAACTCCTGCTCTATCTCCCGGTCGCTGCGTCGCAATTCAGCGTCAGTCGAGAGCACGTACTTCGGCAGGTAGGTAAGGTACCGTCCGCCGGTATTCTTGGTATTGATGACCGTGCTCATGCCGATCATGCCGGTGAACGGGATCGATTCATCGGCGATATTGACGACATAGTAAGGTACCAGCGCTGCCTTGCTGACGATCACGACGCAGACCACACCGAGGTACTCCACGTCTTCGCGGTCGCCGTGGACGTCCACGAGTTCCTGTGCAGCGATCTGGCGCAGCACAGAGACCGGGCTGGTACAAACCACCTGGTCGAAGGCTTCGTCGAAATCATCCTGGCTGACGGTGAGACCGCCGCCAGTCTGCGGACGTATGGCGGTGACGTTCACTCCACCGCGAATCGTGCCGCCGGCAGCGGCTATGTCCGCCTGCAACTTCTCGAAAATCAACTTGTAGCCACCGTTGACGTGACCGAGATGCTCGGCGCTCGCCGATTTGTCGCGTGCTGAAAAGAGCCTCTTTATATAGGACCAGATGAAGACCGCGGAAACCCGCTTGTAGTTTGGGCCGAGTTTGGCGAGCAGCAAGGGTTTCCACAGCTTGTCGTAGGTTTCGCGCCCGGAAACGCGAACCAGAAAGTCTTCGACCGTTACGCCTTCCAGGCTCTTCCAGTCATCGATACGGGAACAATACAGCATGGTCCAGGCCAATCGTGCTTTCGACATCAGCGATAGCAGCGGAAACCTGAGAAACTCCAGGTTACTGCTGATCGAGTGCATCCTATCGTCCACGAAAAAGCCGGTGTAGGTACGCTGCCATTCGAGGTGATTGGTGAGCCCCAGTTCGTCGACAAAGGCGATCAGGTGCCGATCGGAGGGCAGTATCACATGGTAAAAACGGTCCCAATAAAAACCTCCGAAATCGTGCCAGGTCGCGAGCCCGCCGAGCTGTTCGGCACGTTCCAGGACGGTCACGGTATGGCCGTCGCGGGCAAATCGCCTGGCAAGTGCCAGGCCCATCAAACCGCCACCGATCACACAGGTTTTCATAAACTTGAACTTCGTCCGCTCACGCTGTGGCGGCCATCGGCTTGCGAATCGCTTCGCGCTGCCACGCGATGGTCTTTTTCAGGCCCTCGTCGAGACTGACGACGGCTTTGACCCCAAGAATCTTTTGTGAATGTGTCGTATCCGGCACTCGTCGCATCACGTCCTCGTACTTCTTGCCGGAGAAAGATGCATACGGAATGAATTCGACTTTCAACTCACCGGGAGTACCGCTCGCCTTTTTGATGCGTCGAGCCAGCTCGAGAATGGTCACTTCCTCGTCGTTTCCTATATTCAAAACTTCCCCGTTTGCTTCGTCCCGTGTTATGGCTGCGTAGATGCCGTTCACGGTGTCGGTCACGTAAGTGAAACTGCGGGTCTGCATGCCGTCGCCATGAATGGGTATGACTTCGTCTTTCAGCACGGCATTGATGAAGACCGGTGGCGGACCACCCCACCAGGAGAGGGGCTGCTTCGGGCCGTAGGATCCAAAGAATCGAAGCAGAGTCACCGGGAACCCGTAGGCGTCCTGGTATGCCAGCGCCAGGTGCTCGTCGAATAACTTCGAAACGGCATAGGCCCAGCGCGGCGACAAAGACGAGCCGATCACGCTGTCACTGGTCGCCTCGGCAAAGGGCACTTTCGGATTCCGGCCGTAAACGTCGGAGGTCGACGCCAGTACGCACTTGATTTTTCGCTCCCGGGCGAGATCCAGCACGTTTTCGGTGCAGTAGTAATTGACCTTCAGGGTATCGATGGCCTTTCCATAACGCGGGATCTTGAAGGCGGCCAGGTGTACCGCGACATCGATGTCGTTGCCAACCTCCTCGAATGCTTCCGGTTCCATGGCGTCGGCCTCGATAAAGCGAAACCGCTTGTTGGCCGCCGCGAATTCGATATTGGAGCGCAGGCCCATGGACAGGTTGTCGATGCCGACAACGGAATGGCCTTCCTTGAGCAGTCGCTCAAGAAGATTCGACCCCAGGAAGCCGGCTACGCCGGTAACCAGGACTTTAGCTTTAGACATTATGGTAACCGTTTGATTATTATAGCTTTACTAGCGTAGCACAGGATCGCTGATGATCGCCAATTCAGCCAACAAATACTACAGGATCAGCGGCTTGCTCGTAGGGTATGGGTTCACAGATCGTGCCGAGATCGACGTCACAGCGGCCAAGCCTATTCCACACGATGACGAAGGTCCTGCGGGCGCGTCGATCCCAGGTGAAACAGGTCCTCAAAATATTGTTTGCTTTGCAGCGCAATGAGTCCCAGACCGATCAGTTGAATGGCCAGCATGGCGGACAGGAAACCTATGATGAAAGTGTGCGGGAACTGGCTGTACGCGTTGGCAAACGCATTGGAAAAAGAGTAGTCGACCCCCGAACTTTGCAACTCGCTGACCGCTTCGAGGAAATGCACAACCATCCAGAAGTTGACATAAAGCGAAAACACGCCAATCAGAATTCCGGGAGCAACGAAGAACAGAAACGGCCGGAACACAAAACCCGACAGAACCGTCGAGAACACGTGCTTGACCAACCGCATACTCGAGGTCCTGCTCTTGCCATACTCGAGTTGCGGGCCCCAGTCGAGACGTGCCGGCATTTCATCGATCCTGGCCCGGAGCACCATGGCCTTGTAAAGCGTCTCCGGCATGACGTCCATGCCCATCGCCCTCAAGTCCAGTGAGCGGATGAACGGACCATCGTAAATGCGCACCATCGATGTCAGGGTCGAAAAATGCCCTTTGACAAACATTCTGAGGAATCGATTACCCAGTATGCTGAGGATCTGCCGAAGCTTTGGCACATTGCGGATCGTGCCGCCCTTCATGTAGGGCGAAGCTAACACGATCTTTGCATGGGTCTCCCTGATTTTGGCCAGCAGCTCGTCCAGGTGCTCGACGTCGTAGCTCAGGTCCACATCCAGCGTAACGACGTAATCCCCCCGCGTGTTCGCGAACCCGAATTTCAATGCCTGCCCCAAGCCGAAGTTCACCGGGTGATGCAAAACCCGGACATTCTGGTGAGCTGCCGCAAACGCATTGGCGATCTCTCTCGTACCATCGGTGCTGCCATCATTGACCACCAGCATCTCCCAGCGGAATTTTCTCTCCGGCGCTGACAGGTACGAGTGCAACTTGCTCAAGTTGTCCTTGAGGAGTGCCGCCTCGTTATAGGCAGGCACTATGATGGAAACGAACGGAAGTTTGTCGCTACTGGTCATCGTATGTTGCCGGTGGTCTTGGTAAGAATGATAATGCGGTTGTCCAGAAACAAGATATCTTGCGGATACAGCCAACGCCTGCCAACGCAGCAGGACTCGTCGAATACGACCTCGTATCCCGCCTCTCCCGCGAGCAAGGTCGAGAAATACTCGTGCAATTCCGGATAGTAAGCTACCAGCCTGCCCTCCATGAAGCGGTCGAAGTATAACGAGGATATCGCAATGAAATCCGGGCTCCTCTCCAAAAGCGCCGGAACCGTATACCATTGCATCTCATCGACTTCCCGCGCTTGTATTTCAGACACGATTGCCGGATCGGCCGCAAATACGTCTTCGAACACGCGGCGTCGCCCGCTGATGCTCGGCATCCTTTCATAGACGCCTTTGACTTTGGCGTGATTGCTCCACTTCGGCACATAGGTGCTCGATTCGATTGTCGCACC
>JAHKKM010000211.1 GCA_020027645.1 Pseudomonadota bacterium | reverse complement strand
TGAATCGCCGTGCTCGCAGATCTTCAGGAGCTGCGTGTAGTAGGCCTTGGCTTTTTCCCGGTCGGCCAAGCGCTCGGCTGCGACGGCAGCACCGTACACGCCCCGAAAACGGTTCGGCTCCTTCTTCATCGTCGCCTCGAACTCTGCGAGCGCTGCGGCGGGCTCGCCCAATTCCAGCAGCATCTCGCCGAGCAACTCGCGCGCCGGCTTGATCGGACCCGGGGAAATCGCGCTTTTCTCCGTCATGTCCTCCAGTGAAACCGCCTCGCGCATGGTCATCAGCGCCTCGGACTTTTTCCCCTGCGCCAATGCGGCCCAGGCAGCAGCTCCTTTCGCCTGGATCTCGACCTGGCCGCCCCAATACATGTCACCGTGCGGCGCCGAGCGCCCGGGCGAAGTAGGTGACAGCGTCGATCCAGGGAAAGTGCGACTCCTGCGGGACCAGGCTTGCGGCCTCGGCCCAGGCGTTTCGCTCGAGCGCGTAGCGGGCAGGGATGGCGGCGAGAGCATACCAACCGGCGGGAGCCGGCGCCGCGGCACCGGCTGCGTTGGCCTGAATCCGGACGCCGATTGCGGGAATCTGCTCCAGCACATTTTTTGCCGCCTGATCCTGTGCCGTTTGCAGATAAGCGTAAGTCTGGTAATCGAGTGCGTGCAGCTCTTCGGCCGGCGCCTGGTCCTTGCGGGCCGCCGCCGCCGAGGCGAGGTTCGTGTCGATCGATTCCTGCCACAAGCCGACGCGGGTAAAGGTATGCGACGGCATGTGCAGCGCGTGCGGAGCATCGGGCGCGATCTGTGCATAGCGTGTCGCGGCGTCGAGCGCCCGCGGTGCGAGAGACGGCACATCGTAACTGTGAATGATGTAGTGCGTGATCCCGGGATGATCCGGTTGAGCGGTAAGTTCCTGTTCGAGGATCGATGCCGCTTTCAGCAGGTTGGTGTAGGTCTTGTCGGTCGCGAGGTTGGTCTGGTCGAGCGAGAGCGCGTAGAAAATACGGGCCTCCGGATCGTCGGTGTATGTGCCCGCGAGCTGCTCCATCGCTTTCTCATAGGCAAGCGTCCGGGTCCTCTGGTCGACGGTGTCGGTGTCCTTATACAAGAGTGCAACGGCCTCGATGTAATCCCGCTCGCGTGCCGTTTTGGCGTTCGACACCCTGGCTTTCTCGATAGCCGCTTTGCCCTCCTCGAGTGCTTTCGGAGACCGGAAGCCTGCAAAAGGGTTTCCCCACCAGCTCATGGCGACACCCCAGTAGGCCATGGCGCAGCCAGGATCACTCTTGGCTACCTCGTGAAAGGACTTTATGGCTTCCGAGAACCAGAACGAATGAAGCAGAGCCACGGCACGATTGAAATCACCTTCAACCGCCACGCTGCAGGAGGTAGGGAAATGCACGGTTCCCAGGCGCTCGGGCGGAGCGCCGCTGTCCGGGTGGTCGTGCTGTGCAAAAGCCTGGCCGTTGACAAGGAAAGCGGCCAGACCGAAAACGAGCGACAATCTATTAAGCTTCATGGAGATCTCCTGCTTAATGTAATGAGGTATGCGACCACGACAGGTAGCCCGGTCACAGGCTTCAGTTAGTGTCATCCGAAGGTAGCACGATCTCGCCGCTTGCTTCGAGCTTGCGCACATTCGCCAGTTGTTGTGCCATGTCGGCAGCGATGTCGTCTTTCATTTCCTGAAATCGCGGATCGTCGCGAATGCTGTCCAATGCGGCATCGTCATTCATGTAATACCACCACTGGCGAGTCCATCCCGCATCGATTGCCTCACGGAGGCGCTTCAATGCTGCTTCCGTGTCGCCCTGCAGCGCATAATCGCGCACTTCGTCGATGCCGTATTCTGCAATGTCTTTTTCGGCAAATTTGGCCAAGGATTCCTGGCTCTGCTTCAAAAGCACGTCTGCCTTGTTATGCTCACCGAGTGCTTTAAGCACGATGGCGATGTCGATTGCGGCCCGAAAATCATCGCCAACCTGCGGGTCGTCGCCAAGAAGTTCCGGGTACATCCGTTCATACCGGGCCCTTGCGGCCGCCGGATTGCCATGACGCATATCGTTCAGCGACAGAACCCGCGACGGAATCGGCATGTTAGCTCCTTCGTGTTGCAGCATCTGTTCGGCAAATCCGAGCGTTTCATCCCACTGCCGGCGGAAAAGATTGATGTTAAGACCTGATATCAGCACCGGGATCGCCTTGGGTGCGACCTGTTCGATGTGTGCGCGCCACTCGCTCGCGCGGGCATCGTCACCCAGTGCGAGGTAACTCAGGACATAGAACAGCAGGTTCCACGGTTCGGAACTGCCATTTGAGTAGATACTTGAAAAATAAACCAGCCCCTGTTCCAGGTTACCGATCTCCATCAATGAAAAAATGGCCGGCATGAATCCAGAATCGATTTCCAGCGCTTTCATGTACGCCGCTCGTGCTTCCTCGATTTGTCCCAACGCCTGAAGAGTATTTCCAAGGTTTACGCGCACAATCGCCGACATGGGATCGAGCTCGACGGCTTTGCGCAACTGCAGCAGGCCCTCCTCACGGCGACCCATTTCGCCCAGGTAACTCGCATACCATTTGCGTGCATCGGCGGATCCCGGTGCCAGTTCGACCCCGCGCTCGAGGTAGGGGGCATACTTTTCCGGGGTTTCACCGCGAGATCTCATGACCAGGCCAAAAGATGTATGAGCTTCGCCGAGCTCGGGATTGAGTTCGAGCGCCTTGCGGGCCGCGCGTTCGGCGTCAGCAAGAACTTGCGCCTGGGTATCGGCGTCCCAGTCAGAATAGAGGGTCAAGGAATCCGCCAGGCCGCAGTAAGCGAGAGCAAAATCCGGATCCAGTTCGATGGCGCGCATAAAGTACGCCTTGGCTTCGGCCATGCCTTCCTCCCGGCGCGATGCATACTGCCGCCGTCCAAGCAGATAGGCATCGTAGGCTTCGAGATTGCGCGTCGGAATGGTCTCAATGCGTTCACGCTCGCCTGGCAGCAGCTTGGCTTGCAGGATGCCAGCGATCGAGGTTGCGATTTCGCTCTGGATCGCAAACACGTTTTCGGCCGACAGTTCGCGATCGTAGGTGTCGGCCCACAGGTGTTTGTCCGTTGCCGCCTCGATGAGCTGCAGGTTGATGCGCACACGGTCCCCGGCACGCTGGATGCCTCCCTCGAGTATGGTCGCGACACCGAGTTCGGCGGCGATCTCGGGAATGGACATGTCGGTACCGCGATACCGCATCACCGAGGTGCGCGAAATAACTACCAGGGAGCTTATCTTTGCAAGCTGCGTCAGCAGGTCGTCGTGGATCCCGTCAGTGAAATAGAGATCGTCTGCCAGCGCACTGCGGTTCTCGAACGGCAGTACCGCAATGGATGCGCCAGTGACTTCCGGAGTTTCGCCCCAGTCGTGCGTCGCGACGAAATAGACGAGGGCGACTGAGAGCAGTGACAGGATCACGTAGTCCAGCGCTCGCCGCGGCGTGTGCGCAACTGCCGGCTCTCCTTCGGCGAGCGCTTCGCGCCGGATGCCGCCCGGCGTCCACTCGAAAGCCCAGGCGAGTATCACCGCAACCGGAAAACCCAGCGCCAGGATAATCAGCACCGTGCGGCCGATCGCGGGCGGCAGATCGGCAAGCCCAGTCACCACGTCGGTAACCTGTGCAATCAGCCAGGCGCTGACGAGGTAAAGCACCGCGATACGCAATACATTGCGGCGTTTCAGTTCCGAAAACAGGCTCACGCGGGACCTTCACTCTATCGTGTAGTCACCAAGCATAAGGAAATCCGGTGTTGCGGGTAAGGGGGCAGGAGCCACCCGGCGGCAGTTTCACTCACGTTCCGGATCCGCAATAGGCGGTCGCTCATCGCGGCCTTTGCGCCGGCACTGCATTATGCGCTTGTATTGTGATTCGGGCTTGCCGTACCCCGATCGAAGCACGCGCTGCGGCCTGCTGTTCCCCCGGAAAAACGTGACGCGTTTCTCAAATCGCCACGGTGACTGGCAGATTCGTGCAATCAGTCATATTCCATAACCCGAGGCTTCGCCATACTGCTGCGAATCGGCGGGTCCGGGCTGGAATGAGGTGCGGGACGTGCCGTCTCGAACGCCGACAGGACACCTGTAAGGGCATAAGCATGCGGGCCCGCACACTTCGCACTCGGAGCTTGTAATGAGTGGATCGATCGTACAGCTTGTGGCATTTTTGGTCATCGCCGTTGTGATCGGCGCTGCTGCCGGCTGGCTAATTCGGGGCCTGAGCAGTTCGCGACAGCTCGGCAAAATGCACGACGATTGGCAACTCAAGTTTGATGCAGCTGTTCGGCAGCGCGACAAATTCAATGCCGAAAACAACAAGCTGCGAACCGCAATCGAATCGCAACAGGCCACATTGCACGAACACCAGACAGCCGCCGCCAGGGGCCGCGTCGAAATCGAGTCGATGCGCGAAAAGCTGAAATCTGTGGCCAAAGAGCGATTCTCGCTGCAGGCGGACCGCGACCAGCTCGGCAAGGAACTGGCCAACCTCAAAAATGCATTGGACCAGGCGAAGCGGCAGGTGGCGGAACTGGAGGCGGAGTTCCGGAAATCCGGCGACTTCTACAAAGGAGAGCTTGCGAAAGCATTCGACAACAGAAAATTG
>JAHKKM010000012.1 GCA_020027645.1 Pseudomonadota bacterium | reverse complement strand
GCCGTGAGCAGGCAGAAGAGGCCGTGCGTACACTTCTGTTGTGGGCCGGCGAGGACCCTGACCGCGAAGGCCTCGTCGACACGCCGAAGCGCGTCGCGCTCGCGTATGAAGACTGGTTCAGCGGCTACAAGGACGATCCGGTCACGTACCTGCGGCGAACCTTCGAAGAGGTCGAGGGCTACGACGAAATGATTGTCCTTCGCGACATAGCGTTCGAATCGCATTGCGAACACCACATGGCGCCGATCATCGGCAAGGCACACGTCGGCTACCTGCCAAGCGACAAGGTGGTCGGGATCAGCAAGCTGGCGCGCGTGGTCGACGCATTTGCAAGGCGATTTCAGGTGCAGGAAAAAATGACGGCGCAGATTGCGAACTGTATCAATGACGTGCTCAGTCCACGGGGCGTCGGTGTTGTAATCGACGCGACGCACCAGTGCATGACCACGCGCGGCGTGCACAAGTCGGGCGTCTCCATGGTGACCAGCCAGATGCTCGGCCTGTTCCGCAAGGACGCGCGTACTCGTGCCGAATTCCTGCGGATGATTGGCTGAGCGACGCAGATCGCACCGCTGATGCTGAAGCGTTCTGCCATAGTCGTTGCTGCCGGCCTGGTCCTGATTCTGACCTACCTGCTGACCTGGCCGGTTCCGGTGTCACCGGTCGCCTGGGAAGCGCCGCGCGATGCTGGCCTGATCGACCCCTTCGAAAGCAATGACCGGCTGGCAAAGGCAGAAATCATCGACCTGGGCGAGCACGAAGGTCCGGAGGACATTACCGGCCGCGATGGCTACATTTTTGCCAGCACGCTGGGCGGCCGGATCATCCGGCTGCGGCCCGACGGCACCGACCAGACTGTGTTTGCCGAAACCGGCGGCCGGCCCCTGGGACTCGAATTTGACAGCGAAGGTCGCCTCATGGTGGCCAATTCGCAGCTTGGCCTGCAGTCCGTATCGCCGGATGGCAGGGTGACCTTGCTGGTTGGAGAGTGGGCACCGGGCCAGCCCGTGTATCCGAACGATGTTGCCGCTTCGACCGACGGCAAGATCTATTTCACGGAGTCGAGTTCGAAATTCAGTGGTCACCAATTCGGCGATGCCTTTGACGCCAGCCTTCTCGACATCATCGAACACGGCGACCACGGGCGCGTGTTCGAATTCGACCCGGCAACAGGCATAACGCGCGTCATCATGAGCGGCCTGAACTACGCCAACGGAGTGGCAATAAGCGCCGACCAGCAGTTCCTGCTGGTTTCTGAAACCGCAAGTTACAGGATCCAGCGATTCTGGCTTGAGGGGCCGAATCGCGGCCGCCGCGAGGTCGTACTGGACAACCTGCCCGGCTTTCCTGACAACATCGATACCGGTCTCAACGAGCGCTTCTGGGTCGGTCTGGTGGCACCGAGAAATGATTTGATCGACAGACTTTCCGGCCTGCCCTGGGCGCGGAAAATAATCTTGCGATTACCTCAGGCAGTGCGGCCGGCCGCGGAAAAATCGTCCCACGTAATCGGTATCAATGGCGACGGTGTCGTGCTGATGGATCTGCAGGACAGCCACGCAAGCTATCCATCGATTACCGGTGTTTACGAAACGCGGGACGCGCTGTTTCTGAGCTCGCTTTTCGGCAGTCGCCTCGCACGACTGGACAAATCCACGCTCGCGGTCGACTGACGCCGGTCAGGGCAGCAGCGCGCCGTCGCCGTCGTATTCCTCGCCGAGCATTTCCTTCCGGATCAGCGGTATCGGGGGTGAGCCGAATGCAAGAAAGCGGTCGTGAAATTCGCCCCATGCCTCGCGTCCGCCACGATCACGGACCCAATCACTGCGCAACTTGTTGATCATCAGCTTGCCGAGCGTGTAGTTCAGGTAGCCAGGATCGTAGGTTCCACGCAGGGATTGCTGCTCTGCATTGCCGTAATCCTGGAATGCCTTGTCGAGAAACATTTGCCGGCTCTCGTCGATCGTCATGCCCTCTGCGTGCAGGCCGATTGCCGACAGGTAGCGCACGTTTCGCAACAAGGCGTTCAACAACTGACCGATGCGCACCTCCGGATCGCCGTCGCCGAGGCCTGCATCCCACATCATCTGCTCCGTGTAATGCGCCCAGCCTTCGGTAAAGGTATAGGTGCTGAAATGACGACCCACGTTATTGTCCGCACGATTCGCGTGCAGAAACTGCAGGAAATGCCCTGGCCAGACTTCGTGTACCGTGATGGCCAACAGACTCGTTTCTCCCGGTATGTAGGCACGTTGGTCTTCTTCGGACCACTCAGGATCCGCGGGCGCTATGTAATAGGTACTCGGAAGCCCCGATTCATACGGCCCGGGAATATTGATGTAGGCCGCGTTGAAACGACGGTGCGGCGGAGCTTCGTCGACCAGCGCCTCTTCAGTGCCCGGAATCGACACCAGCTTGTTGTCCTCCAGGAATTTTCGCAGCAAGGGAAGCTGCCGCCTTGCGCCTTCAACAGCACCGCCTTCGGGCTTCTTGTTTTGCACACTGAGCACGCAATCTTTGACGTCACTGCCTGGCGCGTATTCTGCACAAGCCTCTTCGAGAGCAACCAGGTTGGCCTGCAGGTCGCGCTCGCCCGCCGCCTTTAGTTCTGCAATCGTGATGTCGACCCCTTCCTTGGCATGCAACATCTGCAGAAAACGTTCTTCGCCCAATGCGTAGTCGTCACTCGCAGTGTCCTTCAGGGTGCCCAGCCATTCCGCAGCCTGCTGTGCGGCTGCAACTGCAGCGGTGTTCACGGAGCGAAATTCAGCTTGCAATTTCTCGTCGTCTACCGAAGAAAATATGCCAGGCACCGTGTCCCGCAGATAATCCGCGTAGCCGGCCAGGATACGTTGCCCGACCTGGATGTAAGACGCCGGCAAAGGCGGCTGCAGATTGGACTTCATCGTCTGCAGAAACGCTGGCAATTGCGCTATGTAGCGGTTGAATGCGGCAAGCCGGACGTCCAGCGCCGCGTACTCGCGGTCGAGGTACACGCTGGTGCCAAGATGACCCGTGTAGAAGATCGGGTTGCTGCGTATGAAACCGGATGTCCCGTAGTCGAAAATTTCGCCTGAAATTGCCGTCAACAGGTATTGGCGCTCGAATTCTTCGATTTCCTTGAGGCCTGCGTAGGCCTGGATCTTGTCCTGCGTCTGCCGCAGCCACTCAAGGTATTCGTCGTTCGCCGCAATACTCAGGTCGCGCATCCGGCCATCGTATTCGTGCAGTCCGGCGTTGACCGCGGTCTCCGGATTGCGCCGGTAGTATTCGCCAATGGTCGTATTCGCAAACTCCGCCCAGCTCGGCTTTACCTCTGCGACCGTTTCATCCGCCGGGCGCGTACAGCCGGCTGCCGCGATGATCAGTAATGCTGTGAGGGCAGCGTTTCGGAATCGCAAGCTCACGGGCACTCTCTCCACGGCCCGATTCATTCCAGCCCCAGCTCGGCAACGCCCTGATTAAAGACGACATCCACCGGGATACTGGCGGATGTCAGCCGATCGAGGTCAGCCTGCAATTCGGCGCTGACGACGCCTTTTTCCTCCATCAGGCGGGTGGCTCCGGCATAGTCACCGTCGCCCTGCAGCGTTAGCAGTAACTTCGACAATTCCGTCATGGCTTCCTGCATGCGCTGAAAATCCACAGTGTAAGTACCCTTTTCCGGGTCTCTCACAAAGGCGCCGTGCTCCGCGAAAAAATTGAAACGAACCATGGTGGCCTTGCCATGCGCACTGGTGGCGCCAAAGCGTATCGAGCGAAACAGCCCCGCCATGAACGTCACGTAATTGTTGCGCAGGTCAATCTCTCCCAACTCTCCAGCTTCGTGCAACTTGGTAATCATGTACAGACCAAGAATGTCCGCTTTACCCTCTTCCATGCTGGATGCGGTTTCGAGCAATCTTTGACGGACCGTTCCCTTGCCATCGACCGTATTCTTGATGCCGAGTCCGTGCGCTACCTCGTGAAACATGGTGTTGGCAAAAAATGAATCGAAATCCACGTGACGTCGCTGCGAATCGTCGATCAATACATCGGCTATAGGCTCGAGTATCTTTTCGAATTTGGCCCGCATGGCGTTCTTGAGCTGCAAACGCCGTGCTCCTTTCTGCAACTGCACTTCCTCGTCGTTTGGCAGGTTGATTGCAATGGTCTTGGATCCGGCATTGCTGTGGCCAGCGTAGTACACGACGTCGTACGCGTTGAGATCGGAATCTGTCCCCGGAGTTTCGGCCTTGTAGATGTCATCCACAGGCAGCCCCCGTTGCAGTTCCGGAAGGAATTCTGCAAATCGCGCCAATCTCTCGCTCCACTCCATGTCCTTGATCAGGACGTAAGCCTCATACGCACTGCGATATCCGAACAACTGGTCCTCGTAGGTCTCGATCGGCCCGATCACGAGTTCGATAGGGTTCGTCTTGACATCCATCCACGCCATGTCACTTACCTGAAAGTCATCCGTCAGCAATGCGTCGGCACGCAGCCGCAGATAATTGGCAAATCCCTCGTGATCGCTGAGTTCGGCTGCAGCGCGCAATAAGGTGGCTGCCTTCTGCAATTCCGGCGCGTACGCGACATGGTAGGGCACCGTGACCAGCGCTCCGGACTCGTCGCGACGTACCAGTGAATAAAGCCCGGTCTTGTCATTCAGGTCTGCCGCTTCGAACTCTTCATGGGTCATGTCGGCCGGGTAAAAGTTCGCGCCCAACGGCTTCGGTCCAAATCCGGGCATGAATGGCTTGTCCCCATCCAGCCGATCCCATGGCCCGTAGTTGAGCTCTGCGAATTGCCGCTGTTCGGCGACACCGATGCTGGCCAGCCATTCCTGGTAACCGTCACCGAATGCCTGGCGCCAGTAAAGCCCGTCCATGATTTGCGACGCCTCGATCATCAACACCAGCATCTGGCGCTGCTCGGAACTCAAGCCCGACAAATCGGAGACGAGAGCCACTTCAGCGTAAATGTCCGGCCGTGGCTGAACCTCGGCCGGCGGACCGGATGTGGCTTCCGTTACCGCTACTTCAGAATCCGGGCCGCCACAGCCACCAAGCAGCAGAACACTCAATAAGGCAGCGCCCGTCAGGCGCAGACAGGTCTTTTGTTTCACGAGGAATTCCCGCCGTTATGAAATTTGCGCGGATTATCTCACAGATCGACGAGTTCTATGTCCCCGGCGGCCAGCTGCTCGCCGAGGAAAGTACCGCCAACGCGGGCGAAACGGGTCGCGCCATCGGTTGCCAGGAGCTGCAGTGCTGCAGGCCCATTCGGAATTCTGTTGAGCCCCCGTGCGGCGAGTTCGCTGGCCACAACTGCTGCCGTTGTCCCGGCGGAATCGGTGATCGACACCTGCGCGGAAACAACGCTGCGAATCGCGTCGCCCAGGATCGGGAAATGCGTGCAGCCGAGAATCAGCGATTCCGGCTGGTAGGCGCCAGGACCGGAAATCATCGGCCGAAGGTACTCCCGGACGATGGCCGTTGCGATATCCCCGCGCGTCCATCCCTCTTCCGCCTGCGCAACCATCAGTTCACAGGCGAGCTCTTTTACAGACGCCAATGGATCCAGCCGGCGAATCGCCTTGCCGTAGGCGCCGAGCCTGACCGTGGCCTCGGTTGCCAGCACCAGGTGCCGGGCGGCCGGGCGTGCCGCAATTGCCGCCCGGGCGCCGGGCTCGACCACACCGATGACCGGCAAAGGCGCCAGCGCCTTCTGCAATTCATCGAGCGCGACAGCCGACGCCGTATTACAAGCGATGACCAGCATCTTGACGCCGCGCGTACGCAGGTGTGCGGTCGCCTGCATCGCATAACGCAAAACGGACGCCGGGCTCTTCGTGCCATACGGCAACCTGGCGGTATCGCCCAGGTACACCAGGTGCTCATCCGGCAATCGCTCGCGTATGGCCTTGAGTACCGTCAATCCGCCAACGCCGGAATCGAATACGCCGATAGGTTGTTCTGTTTGTGCCTTGCTCGTCACGCTACCAAAACCGGTTACCAGGTGCCAGCCATTGTGCCCAAGCCTGTCCATGTCTGCACTAACAGCAGCGCAAAGTTTCTGTTGCACTGGTCAGGCGACTGGCGCAGTGAGAGACTTCGGCGCATTGCGGAACCCCGGGTTAAAAGAATGCGACTTGCAAGAAAAGTACTGATCGGACTCGGCAGCGTCGTATTGCTGTTGTTTGCCGTCGGCATCTTTCTGCCATCACGCGCACACGTCGAACGCGAAATTCTTGTCGATGCGCCAACGGCCACGGTATTTGCGCTGGTCAATGACTTTCGCCAGATCGGCAAGTGGTCACCGTGGCAGGAAACGGATCCCAACGCCCGTTACGTGATCAGTGGTCCGAGGCGGGGTGTCGGCGCCATGCTTGCATGGGACGGCAATATCGTTGGCAAGGGTTCGCAGCGCATCGTCGAAAGCGTTCCCTACGAACGAGTAGTCAGCGAACTCGACCTGGGGGGTCAGGGCAACGCGATTGCAACCTTCGAATTACAAGCCGCTGACACTGGCACAACGGTGGTGTGGTCATTCGACACAAGCTTCGGCTTGAATCTGCTGGGGCGGTTTGCCGGGCTGATGTTCGACAACATCATTGGCGATGATTACGAATCGGGACTCAAGAATCTCAAGTCCATGGCAGAGCGACTACCGCGTGCCGATTTCAGCAAGACGGAAATAGAAATGATCGTCGTTGAAGCACAGGACATTGCCTACCTCAGTATGACCAGCATTCCGCTGGCTGCCGCAATTTCGGAATCCATGGGGGATGCCTATTTCAAAGTGCTGAACTTCATCGACCGGAACGGCTTGACCGAAGCCGGACCGGCAATCTCGATCAGTCGTGGATACCGCGGACAGGATCTTGCATTCGACGCCGCGATTCCGGTGCATGGCCTCACTGAGGCGACGCCGCGAAGTTCCCAGGGGGTGATGCTCGGCACTACCTACGCGGGACCCGCTATCAGGGTCAAACACGTCGGCTCGTACCTCTCGCTCGACCAGACACATGACAAGATCGCTGCGTACCTCGCGGCTTACGGCATCGCGCGGAATGGTGATGCCTGGGAATCGTATGTCAGTGACCCGACCCGCACTCCCGAGGCGGACCTGATTACCTACGTGTATTACCCGATACAGGACAGCGACGAGTCCTGACGCCCGCGCGCAGCAGGCAAGACCGTCAGGCTGCGATTCGGCTCAGCCCGAGCGTGCCCTGGATGACTTGACCAGGAATGGCGGAACCAGCGGTTTCGCCGGCGACATGCGAGCGTTATGACCCGTGAGCTGCAAGGGCAGCATTTCCTGGGTGTCGTCACCGTACCGGATGATGTCGCCGTAGAGGCGGACCATTATCGCGGCGCATTCACAGGCTTCGTCGACTGACATCTTGCGTACGGAGGCACAAATCGACCCTTCGCCGTTCAATGGCTCGACGCGGGTCATGCGGCAGCGCAACTCTGACAGTGCCTGCGCCAGGTTGAACGGCAAATCCTCGCCATCCAAGGACGCAACATGCTCTTCGTAAGCCAGCATAAGTCGTTGTGGCCGCGAAAAGGCTATCGACGTGGTTGGACATTTCCACTCCAGCGTTCTTATTGTTTGACCCGCCGCTTTTATTTCCTCTCTGCGGCTTCTTACGCATTCGGAGTCGGTCGCCTCCTGCAACCAGCGGACGAACCGCAAGAATGTCCCTTTCTACTCTGTGGTCTTTCAAGCACCTGCGTCGAATTCTTATAGCAGATGTTCGGAATAATTGGCAAGCTCCAGTGCTGCCAGCGACCTTTCCCCCTCAGCCCGGCGTCGCCTTGCTGAACTCGATGGTCCAGCTCTCGTCCTCCAGCTGCCGTTGTTCGAAAAACAGCGGGCTCTTCTGCCGGGTGGCCCAGCCTGTGGCCAGGGTTTCGGCCATCAGGTACTGGCGGTATTCGCCCAGCGCGGACTCGACGCCGGCCGAGCCACTGATACCCAGCACGATCCGGTCGGACACCTCGAGCCCGGCCTGCTTTCGCGCATCCTGGACCGTTCTGATCAATTCGCGCGCGAGCCCTTCCCGGATCAGCGCCTCCGTCTGGGTGGTCTCCAGCGCCGTCAGGTAGCCAGCGTCTTCCGCGCAGGCGTAGCCCTCGGCAGCGCTGGTTTCGATCAATACGTCTTCGCCGCTCAGCTCAAGCGTCCCGGTGGTCACCTCGATGTTGAAGTTCTCGCCGCGTGCGACGTGCCCCGCGATGGCCGCCCCGTCGGCCTGCTCGAGTGCCAGCCGGATTGCCGGAATCTGTTTGCCGTAGAGCTTGCCGATACGCGGCAGGTTCGGCTTGATCCGGTAGGTCACCAGGCCGGCGTCGCGCGCAATGAACTCGATATCTTTCACATTCAGTTCTTCGAGAATCTGCTCCTTGTGCGCGGACAATGCCCGGGTCGCATCGTCGCTGGGCGCTCGAACCAGCATGCGCAACAGTGGCTGGCGAGTGCGCACACCGGACTGCCCGCGCGCGGCGCGCGCAAGTCCGACAACCTTCTGCACAACGCCGATATCGAAGAGCAGCCGGTCATCGTCACGGCTGGCGTCAGCAATAGGCCACGCGCTCATGTGCACGCTGAGTGGCGCATCGCCATCGACACTGCGGACCAGGTTCTGATACACGTTTTCCGCCAGAAACGGCACGAACGGCGCCATCAGCCTGTGCAGTGAATCCAGGCATTCATAAAGAGTCAGGTAGGCAGAGCGCTTGTCTTGCGGGTCGGTCGATTTCCAGAAACGACGGCGATTTCGCCGTACGTACCAGTTGCTAAGCTGGTCGACGAACGATTCGATCGCGTCCCCTGCAGCTTTTGCATCGTAGTTGTCCAGCGACTCGGTACAGACACGAATGGTCCGGTTCAGCAATGCCATCGCCCAGCGATCGATTTCAGGCCGCTGCCTGACCGGTAGCGGCGTTTTCAGATCGACATCGTCGAGCCTGGCATACAGCACGAAGAACCCGTAGGTATTCCAGAAGGTATTGATAAAAGAGCTCGCCACGTCGGCAACGATCTCGACGGAAATGCGTTTTTGTACTTCCGGAGACAATCGGGCCAGAAAATACCAGCGCAGCGCATCGGCTCCGACCGTGTCGAAGACGTCATACGGATTCACTATGTTGCCCACGGACTTCGACATCTTCTTGCCATCTTTGTCGACGATGTGGCTCAAGCAAATGCAATTCCGAAAGGCCACGCTGTCCGACACCAGTGTCGAAATCGCGTGCAGGGTATAGAACCAGCCGCGTGTCTGGTCGATCGCCTCGCAGATATAGTCCGCAGGAAAATGACTTTCGAAGACCTGTTGATTCTCGAACGGGTAATGCCACTGCGCATACGACATGGCACCCGAGTCGAACCAGCAATCGATGACTTCCGGAACCCGGCGCCAGGTCTTGCCGTCTTTTTCGAAGATGATGTCGTCGATCGCGGGACGGTGCAGATCGAGATCGCGCAACGAGCGTCCGGTCAATGCTTCCAGTTCGGCGAGCGCGCCGATGCAGATGAAATTTTCCTCGCCATCCGTCCAGACCGGCAGGGGCGTTCCCCAAAACCGCTCCCGGGACAATGCCCAGTCGACGTTGTTTTCCAGCCAGTTGCCAAAACGCCCGTCGCGAATATGCTCCGGCACCCACTTTATGGTCTTGTTCAGCTCGACCATTCGATCGCGAAAATTCGAGGTGCGGATGTACCAGGCGTTCTTCGCGTAATAGATGATCGGGTCACCGGTGCGCCAGCCGAATGGATAATTGTGCAGGTAACGCTCGGAGCGGAACATCAGGCCGCGCTCCTTGAGCAGGCGGATCAGCGGTTTGTCGGCGTCCTTGAAGAACAGCCCGGCAACCGGCAGGACAGCGGGCAGAAAATGCCCGTCTTCGCCGACCGCATGCACCACCGGGAGCCCCTGGGCCTGGCCCAGCGCAAGATCATCGACTCCGTAAGCGGGCGCGGTGTGCACGATACCGGTGCCATCTGCCGTGCTGACGAATGCGGCATCGACCACGCGGAAAGCATCGCCCTGCACTTCCAGGTAATCGAACAATCTTTCGTATCGCATGCCAATGAGAGCGTCGCCCTTGACGCGCCTGCTAACCCGGAAAGGCGCGTCGCGCAGGACTTTTTCACACAGTGCCTCTGCCAGTATCAGTGTCTCGCCTTCGACCTCGGCATACACGTAGTCGATGTCGCGCTGCACGGCGAGCAGCAGGTTTGCGGGCAAAGTCCAGGGAGTCGTCGTCCATACGAGGAACGAGATATTCTTTTCGCCTTTGACGCGAAAACGAACAAAGACCGAGGGATCCTCGACTTCGCGGTAGCCGAGCGCGAGTTCATGCGATGACAGCGTTGCGCCGATGCGCGGATCGTACGGCACCACTTTGTATCCGGGGTAGATCAGGTCTTTGTCCCAGATGGTTTTTAACAGGCTCCACACGCTTTCGATGTAGCTGTTGTCGAGCGTGTAATACGCTTCATCCATCCGCACCCAGAATCCCATGCGCTCCGTCATCTTCTCCCAGTCGCCGATGTAACGCATGACGGATTCGCGGCAACGTCGCGTAAACTCTTCGATACCGACTTTCTCTTCGATTTCCTTCTTGTCGAAGATGCCGAGTTCCTTTTCGATCTCGTGTTCGACCGGCAAGCCATGCGTATCCCAGCCGGCTTTGCGCGGCACGTAATAGCCGCGCATGGTTTTGTAGCGCGGAAATGCATCTTTAAAACTGCGAGCAAGCACATGATGAATGCCTGGCTTGCCGTTGGCAGTAGGCGGGCCTTCGTTGAAACTGAATCGCGGTCGTCCCTCGCTCTGGCGCAGCGTCTTTGCGAACACGTCGTGCTTGCGCCAGAACGCCAGCACCTCCTGTTCGAGTGCCGGTCCGTCGTATCGCCCGGATACTTCCTTGAATTTCATTTTTTCCTTGCCCCAGAAACACGAAACCCCGGACGCAGTCGCTGCGTCCGGGGCGATAGTCATAGCATCGCGGTACCACCCGGTTTCATGAAACCCTTAAAGGATCTCACCTCATGGATCAGCTGATCCGCAGCCCTGTCTCGGTGGCCGGCCGGCCGGGCCTAGTCAGCATCGGTGACGCTTTTCGGGCGGCGACTCCGGGGTGATATTCGGCGAATTCCGATCCGGGGCTTGCACCATCCCCCGGTCGCTCTGATCGAAACGCCTCGCCTGTTTGTCCCCGTCAGCGTCTATGCAGGGAAACTAGCGTCGCGAGCGCTAAAATACAAGTACTTGCACCATTTCAAGGACTGCCATGACCGGGGACTTTCCGCTGCCACGCCGGGTTCGCGCGAACGGAATCGAGCTGTCTGTTCACGAACAGGGGTCAGGGCCGCCATTGATCCTGCTGCACGGCTTTCCCGAACTGGCCTACTCGTGGCGGCACCAGTTGCCGGCGCTCGCTGCCGCCGGTTACCGCGCGATAGCCCCGGACCAGCGGGGTTACGGCGGCTCGGACAAGCCGGACGGCGTCGCGGAGTACACGGTGCAGAAACTGATCGGCGATGTGCTTGGATTGATGCAGGCCTGCGGCATCGAAAAGAGTCTGTTTGCCGGTCATGACTGGGGCGCATTGCTTCTCTGGCACATGGCGTTGTCGCATGCCGACAGGATCGCCGGAATGATTGTCCTCAATGTTCCGTTTTACGCGAGCCCGGCAGATGATCCGATCCGACTGATGCGCGAGCGGCTCGGCCCGAATTTCTACATCGTCAATTTTCAGGACTCGGACGAAGCGGACCGGCGCTTCGCCGAAGATGTGCCGCATTTTTTCGATATCATGATGCGCCGACACCAGGTTACGCGCGCCCGCTTCGATCAGTTACCTGCGGAGAAAAAAGTACTCAGCCTGCTGGCCGCAATCGATCGCAAGGAATCCGGCGGCGAGCTATTGTTGACGCCGGCGGAACGCGAAGTTTTTGTCAGAGCCTTCGAGGCCGGCGGCTTCAGCGGCCCGATCAACTGGTACCGCAACTGGAGCCATAACTGGCAAAGCTACCGGAAACTCCCGCAAATCGTCGAGGTACCGACTTTATTCATCGGCGCCGTCGACGACGTCATCGTCTCGCCGCAACATATCGAGGCCATGAAACCGCGGGTACGCGATCTCGAGCTGCACATGATTGAGGATTGCGGGCACTGGACCCAGCAGGAGCAACCGCAACTGGTCAATGCCCTGATGCTGGACTGGCTGAAACGCCGGTTCCCCGTCTGAGGAAAATCGGAGTCAGACCACAATTTCCTCTTCATGACACAGACTTTGAAATCGACTTAGGAAATTGTGGTCTGACCCCGATTTCCCCGATTTCCCCGATTTCAGTGCAGCGTTTCCGATACCGGGTAATTGCTCTCCTCGCCAAACATGACACGATCGAAGACATCGATGAGGGTTGCCGTACTTTGCGCGCCGACGACCAGCAGTCGATGATTGATGAGGAAATCCGGAACGCCATTTACACCGGTTTGCCGTACTTGCGACTCTTGCGCCAGGACTGCTTGCCGCTCGTTATCGTCGCCGAGGGTTTGGAATACATCGGCTGCTGGCATGCCTTGCCGCCCGCCGATCTCTGCCAGCACGTCCCGGTCAGCGATATTCAATCCTTCTTCGAAAAAGCCCTTCAGCAGATCCTCGGCTATCGCGGTCGTGTTGAGTCCGGACAGCTCGGCGAATCGCATGAGTCGATGGGCATTCAGTGTATTCGGGATGCGCTCAATCCGGTCAAAGCGAAAGTGCACGCCCTCGGCACGGCCCCGGCGCGTCAGTTCCGCCATCGCAGGCTCGAGAGCCGCGGGATCGCCAAACCGCTCACGCAGGTAGTCCTCGAGCGGCATACCTTGCTCGGGCATGGCTGGATTCAGCTGAAATGGAACCCAGCGCACATGGCTCGGACCTCGGACTGCAACCAGTGCATCCGCCAGGCGCCGTTTGCCCAGGTAGCACCACGGACAGACCAGGTCGGCAATCACGTCCACCTGCAGTGTCGCCGCGGATCCGTCCTTGGTAGCAACCGGCTTTCTTTCTGGGCTGGTGCTGATCATTTGCTTTACTAGAGTGCCTCGTATAAAGGGTCAGTTTCTGAAATATGGTCCGGAACGCTAAATTCAAGCGCCGGCAAGCATTGACGCCGGCTGCGGGGCCGGGGCGGTAAAGCAGCGCTGACTTGGTGCAATATTACCGCTCCGGACCGGGTCTATAGGCTAAGACCATTGCGGGAGAATTTCGTGCTCATCCGAAGGCCAACTGACATCCGAAGTTCTGAAATAACACCCAGAGAGGTCTTCCTGAAGCGTCGCGAGCTGTTGCGGACCGGGCTGCTGGCGGGCGGCCTGGCCATGGGTGGATCGGCGATTGCGGCTGTGTTGCCACCTGAACGGCGCGCAAAACTCCCGGATGTCGTGCCGGGCAAGTTCAGTACGGATGAGACCGTCAACAGCTACACGGATGTCACGACCTACAACAACTATTACGAATTCGGCACCGACAAGAGCGACCCGTTCGAGAATTCGCAGGAATTCGAGTCAAGGCCATGGACCGTCAAGGTCGATGGTCACTGCGAAAAGACCGGTATTTTCGACCTCGAGGATTTCATCCAGCCGTATGCGCTCGAGGAGCGAATCTACCGCTTGCGCTGCGTGGAAGCCTGGTCAATGGTGATTCCATGGGTGGGCGTACCGCTGGCCGATATTGTCAGGCGTCACCGTCCGCTTTCGAGTGCAAAATATGTTGTATTCGAGACGCTGCTCGATCCCGAGCGCATGCCCGGGCAACGCTCCCGCAACCTGCATTGGCCTTACGTTGAAGGTCTCACGATCGCTGAAGCAGTCAATCCACTTTCGTTGCTCGCCGTTGGCGTCTACGGCGAGGTCCTGCCGAACCAGAACGGAGCGCCAATTCGCCTGGTCGTGCCGTGGAAGTACGGGTTCAAGAGCATCAAGGGCATCGTCAGCATGACATTCAGCGAGAACCGCCCGCGCACAGCTTGGGAACGGGCTGCACCGCACGAGTATGGCTTTTACGCCAACGTCAATCCGAACGTCGACCACCCGCGGTGGAGCCAGGCGCGCGAACGGCGAATCGGCTCCACGGGTGAGAGCGGTCTGCAGAGTATATTCGGCGCCCCGAAACAGGAGACACTGATGTTCAACGGCTATGGCGAGCAGGTCGCGCATCTATACGAAGGTCTGGACCTTCGACAAAACTTCTGACGACTGTGTAAACGCCATTCCGTGGATGTAATTCGGCAGATTCGCTTTGTCTGGAAACCGGCACTGTTCCTGTTGTGTCTTGTGCCGGCGCTGCTTGTTGTTACGGATACCCTTGGCATCGGAGGCTCGCTTGGCGCCAATCCGATCGAGGAGATTCAGGACCGTTTCGGCAACTGGGCATTGAGATTCATACTCATCACATTGACGGTGACCCCGCTCAGGCAATTGAGCGGACGAAACTGGCTGCTGCGGTTTCGCCGGATGCTGGGACTGTTCGCATTCTTTTATGTATTGATGCATTTCCTTACCTGGCTGGTACTCGATCAGGGTCTGCTGCTGTCGGCGATCAAAGAGGATATTTTTGAGCGGCCGTTCATTACCCTCGGATTCTCCGCTTTTGTCATCCTCTCCCTCATGGCGGCAACGTCCACCGCGGGCATGCGCAGACGACTCGGTCGAAATTGGCAGAGACTGCACAACGGCATATACCTTGCGGCAGTGCTCGGCGTCTGGCACTACTGGTGGCAGGTCAAGAAAGACATCTCGGAGCCACTTGTCTATGCTGTTCTGCTGGCGCTCCTGCTGGGATACCGGGTCTGGCATCACCGCACACGGGCGCAGCACAGGACGGGCCAATGAAAGCGACCACTCCACAAATAGTCTGCGCTTTGATACTTGCGTGCCTTACCGCCGCGGCCAACGGCCAGGACAGCAAGATTGAATCTGTAGAGCGCTTGTACAAACAGGAATCCACCGGTCTTCGTCACTATGACCGTGGCAATTTCGAAAAGGCCTTCGAAAATCTCAGTACAACGGCAGCCCGCGGCTTCAAGGAGTCACAGTACATTCTTGCTTTCATGTTCCTGAAAGGACAACACGTCGAATCCTCGCTTGTGCTTGGCATGGGATGGCTGGGCGTTGCCATCGAGTCCGAAGACCCCGAGTGGATCGAGCTGTATCAATCCATCTACCAACGTGCGTCGCCGGAACAAAGGCAGTTTATCGACGTCAAAGTTGCACAGTACGTTGAGCAGTTCGGGTTGGTGACCCAGAATGTCACCTGTTCGCGCCGGTCCTCAGCGGGGACACGGCGCATCGAGAGTCGATGTATCAAGGATGCCGAGAAAGTTTCTCCGATTTACCCTATCGAACTGGGACCGGAGTAGTCACAGCCGTGAAACCGGCAGCCGGATTGGTACTAGCGCTGGCTGTCGCATGTATCGCCATATCGATGGCTGCCTGCGCACCAGCCAGTCTCGGCAGCGCGCCCGCAAGCGAGCGCACCCTGAAATGCAGTTCACACGAAACCCTGGTTTGCCGGAGCCGCAGCCCGGGCCGTCTTGGCACGGACGACGAGGAACCGGAATACGACTTCTGCACCTGCGAGTCACTGGACGGTCGCGTACGGTTCTGACGCATGCCCTACTAAATTACAGTGACAGTAACCTTAATTGGCTACAGTCGAATTGCAGTGACAGTAACCTTAATTGGATACAACTACTCTCACCACAATTGTCGCAACTGACTGTATTCAATTAAGGTTACTGTCACTGCAATTCCGGCTTTAGTACGTTCCAAAAAAAAGCCCGGCTTTCGCCGGGCTTTTCCTTTTCTTGCCTGGGCAGGCCAGTCTTACATCATGCCGCCCATACCGCCCATGCCACTCATATCCGGCGTGGAGGGTGACTCATTTTTCGGCTTCTCGGCAACCATCGCTTCTGTGGTCAGCAAAAGTCCTGACACAGAGGCTGCGTTCTGCAATGCATAACGGGTTACTTTGGTTGGATCGAGAATGCCCATCTCGATCATGTCGCCATACTCACCGGTAGCTGCGTTGAAACCATAATTACCTTTGCCCTTCACAACCGCATTCAGAACGACACTCGGATCGCCGCCTGCGTTCTTCACGATCTGACGCAATGGTTCTTCACACGCCCGGCGCAGGATGTTGATTCCTACCTGCTGATCGTCGTTGTCGCCTTTCAGCTTCGCAATTGCGGCGACGGCCCGGATGAACGCGACACCACCACCTGCAACGACTCCTTCTTCAACAGCCGCCCTGGTTGCATGCAACGCATCTTCCACGCGAGCCTTCTTTTCTTTCATCTCGATCTCGGTTGCAGCGCCAACCTTGATCACGGCGACGCCGCCGGACAGTTTGGCAACCCGCTCCTGCAGCTTTTCCTTATCGTAGTCAGAGCTCGACTCTTCGATCTCGGCATTGATCTGATCGACACGTCCCTTGATGTCCTCGGGACGGCCGGCGCCATCGATGATGGTCGTGTTTTCCTTGGTGATCTGAATTTTCTTGGCTTCACCAAGATCGTCCAGTGATGTCTTCTCCAGCGACAAGCCAACTTCCTCGGAAACCACCTGACCACCGGTCAGAACTGCAATGTCCTGCAGCATGGCTTTGCGCCGATCGCCGAAGCCGGGAGCCTTGACAGCCGCGACCTTGACGATGCCACGAATGTTATTGACCACCAGTGTGGCAAGCGCCTCGCCTTCGACGTCTTCTGCAACGATCAGCAGCGGACGGCCAGCCTTGGCAACGCCCTCGAGCACGGGCAGCATGTCGCGGATGTTCGAGATTTTCTTGTCGTACAACAACACCAGCGGATTTTCCAGCTCGACACTCTGACTCTGCTGATGGTTGATGAAGTAAGGGGAAAGATATCCGCGATCAAACTGCATGCCCTCGACGACATCGAGTTCATTATCGAGACCGCTTCCTTCCTCTACCGTAATAACGCCTTCCTTGCCCACTTTCTGCATGGCATTGGAAATGAGAGTACCGATCTCGGTGTCTGAGTTGGCAGAAATGCTGCCCACCTGAGCGATCGCCTTATCGTCCTCGCAAGGCTTGGACAGCTTCTTCAGCTCGGCAACAATGGCAATCGTTGCCTTGTCGATGCCGCGCTTCAGATCCATCGGGTTCATGCCGGCAGCAACCGACTTCAGGCCTTCGCGAAGAACCGCCTGAGCCAGCACAGTTGCCGTTGTCGTACCGTCACCGGCGATATCAGACGTCTGGGAAGCGACTTCCTTGACCATCTGTGCGCCCATATTTTCAAACTTGTCTTCGAGCTCGATCTCCTTGGCAACGGACACGCCGTCCTTGGTAACGGTCGGTGCGCCAAAACTCTTGTCGAGCACGACGTTGCGACCTTTCGGACCCAGGGTCACTTTTACCGCATTCGCCAGGATGTTCACGCCTGCGAACATCTTTTGACGCGCGTCGTCGCTGAAACGAACTTCTTTAGCAGCCATTTTCAAATTCCTCTTTGCTTAAACTTTTTGAGAACCGGGTGAAGTCGACTTCAGCCTTCGATGACGGCCATGATGTCGTCTTCTTTCATCACCAGAAGTTCCTCACCGTCTACCTTGACTTCAGTACCGCTGTATTTGCCGAACAACACCTTGTCACCGGCTTTGATGTCCAGAGCCCGGATCTCACCGGATTCCAGGATCTTGCCGTTGCCTACGGCAATGACTTTGCCCTTGATCGGTTTTTCGGCCGCCGTATCCGGAATGACAATTCCACCCGGGGACGTGCGCTCTTCTTCCATGCGCTTTACGATGACTCGATCATGAAGCGGACGAATCTTCATCGATTGGATCTCCTATAAACTATTGATTGGTAACCGACTTTTGCGGTTTTCACGGTCTGTGCCTGTTAGCACTCGACCGCAGCGAGTGCTAATCATAGGGGCGGCGGTGCAAATATCAAGGGCCAGGAGACCGACAGCCGTCCAATCGCAGGGCGCCGGCGGTGAAATTGCGTGCTCGGTCAATGACAGTGCCCGGCTCCGCCGGTATCCTTCCTGTCCGGTCTGAGCCCATGATTGACATAATCGGTAACATCCAGCCGCTTTGGCGGTCTCTGTCGTCAAACCAAGGATATTGGTCCAGCAAATGATCGACCTCGAGCAGAAATTGCGATCGACGCTTTTGTGGCAAAGGTTGGCCGCGCTTGTCGCCGGCCTGTTGCTGGTCTGCTCTGCGACCGCTCAAACCGAGGATTTCCTGAAGCCCCAGGAAGCCTTTCGCTACGCACTCTCGGATACCGGCCAGGCGTTCGAGATCGATTTCGTCATCGAAGACGGCTATTACCTCTATAAGAGCAAATTGTCCTTTGCCAGCCTGACCCCGGGCATAAGCATCGATCAATACGAACTGCCGACGGGCGTTGCACACGAGGATGAATACTTCGGCGCACAAGAGGTCTACCGCCAGCGGTTCTTCGTCTCCGTTCCGTATACCGTCCGGGGTAATCGTCCGGCAAGAGCGCAGCTCGAACTCCGCCTGCAGGGCTGTGCCGATCTCGGCCTGTGTTATACACCGCAGACCTGGACTGCAGATGTCGAGCTGTTGAAGACATCGGGTCCGGGCAAGTTGAGTCTGGACACTAATTTCGGTACGGCGGGCGGAGCCAACGCCGATTTCCTTCCGGTTGATGAGGTGTTCATCCCGACGCTGATGGCGCGGGACGGCAACACGGTCGAGCTTGGTATCCGGGTTTTGCCCGGCTATTACCTGTATCGAGACAAGATCGCCGTCCAAACGTCATCCGACCGCGTACAGCTCGGTCAGCTGGAGCTTCCGGCGGGCGAGAAAAAAATCGACGAGTGGTTTGGTGAAATGCAGGTGTTTCACCAGGACGTTTTCGCTGTCTTGCCGCTTGCCAGGGCAACCCCGGAAGCCATGGATCTCGAACTGCAGATCGCTTACCAGGGTTGCGCCGACGGCGGCATCTGTTACCCGCCGGTAACCAAGACCATGCGCGTGTCCCTGCCCGCAGCAACAACCGTGTCGGCACTGCAATTGCCTGCCACCGGCGCAGGCAGTGGCCCACCGGTCTCCGAGCAGGCAATGCTCGCGAAAGTCATTACGCAATCCGGATTGTTGGCAGCCGCTGGTGTGTTTTTCCTGGCAGGTCTCGGGCTCGCGTTTACGCCCTGCGTCTTGCCGATGGTTCCGATCCTTTCCGGGATCATCGCTGGCGAAGGCGATAATGTCAGTTCCGGCCGTGGCTTCGCACTGGCGTTGAGTTACGTGATGGGCATGTCCCTGGTTTACACCGCTGCCGGTGTCGTGGCGGCGGCGGCCGGACTGCAGATGCAGGCCGCATTCAACCAGCCATGGGTGCTGATCCTGTTCTCGTCGCTATTTGTCTTGCTGGCGCTCGGCATGTTCGGCCTGTTCGACCTGCAAATGCCATCGGCGATTCAAAGCCGACTCGCCGGCATCAGCGGCACGCAGAAAAGCGGCACGGCAATCGGTGCGTTCGTCATGGGCGCTCTGTCATCGCTGGTTGTTACCGCCTGCGTTGCGCCGGCGCTCATTGCGGCCCTGACTGTCATGGCCCAGACCGGCGACATGTTGCGCGGCGGTACGGCATTGTTTGCCATGAGCCTCGGCATGGGCGCACCCCTGTTGCTGGTCGGCGCTGCCCAGGGCAAATTTCTACCGAAGGCCGGGGCATGGATGGTTGCCGTGAAGAACGCCTTCGGCTTCATGATGCTTGGCCTCGCGATCTGGATGTTGTCGCGGATCCTGCCGGACAGCGTAACGCTGGCACTCTGGGCCGTATTGATCTTCATGGGTGGTGTTTTCCTCGGTGGCCTGACAACGCTCGATGCGCAGGCATCCGGTGTACGGAAACTTGGCAAGGGCTTCGGCCTGCTGGCCATCTTGTACGGCGCGGTGTTATTGCTGGGTGCGCTGGCCGGTGGCCACAGCCTGCTGCAGCCGCTGGCAGGATTAAGTGCCGGAAGAGCGAACGGCGCCGCCACGGAACAGAAGCTCGCCTTTCGCCGCATCAAGACGGTCGACGACCTCGATCGCGAGATCGCCTTGGCCGCGGCCAATGGCAAATCGGCGATGCTCGATTTTTATGCGGACTGGTGCGTATCCTGCATTGAAATGGAAAAGTACACGTTCAACGATCGGGCGGTGCAGGCAGCGCTGGCAAATACGGTTATGCTGCAGGCCGATGTCACGGTAAACGATGCGGAAGACCAGAAATTGTTACAGCGTTTCGGCGTCTTTGGTCCGCCGACCATCATATTTTTCGGCAGTGACGGATTGCAGCGGGACGGCTACGAGGTGGTCGGCTACATGAAAGCAGAAAAATTTGCCGAGCACGTGCGCGCCGCCGTTGCCGCATCCGGCACGGTCACCGCAAATCGATAATTCCAGGGACCCGAGTGAAAAAAAATATCGCGATTGGGCTGCTCCTGATTGCAATTGCAACCGCGGGATACCTGCTCCAGATTTATCTGCAACCGGCAGCACCGCCGCCGACGGGCACTCTGGCCGAGAGCAAGCTCGATTTCACTCTCGCCGATTTGCAAGGCCAACCGCGGCAGTTGTCCGAATGGCGCGGCCAGGCATTGCTGGTCAATTTCTGGGCAACCTGGTGTGCACCGTGCCGGCGTGAGATTCCATTGCTCAAACAAACCCAGGCCCGACAGGCCGAAAACCATTTGCAAATTATCGGCGTCGCGGTTGATTTCCGTGAGCAAGTCGAAATTTATGCGAAGGATGCCGAGTTCAATTACCCGATCCTGATCGGGCAGGAAGACGCGATGGCCGCCGCCGAAGCATCCGGCATCGAGTTCGTCGGTATGCCGTTCACACTGGTGGTCAGCCCGGATGGCAGTATGATCAAGGCGCATATCGGCGAAATCCGCGAGGAGCATATAGAGCAGATCGTCTCGGTAGTGGCGCGCCTGGAATCCGGCGAACTGGACCTGGCTCAAGCAAAAAGCGCCCTGAAAGACCTGTAGCAGAGCGAAAATCCGGCCAATCGTCGGGCCAGCGCCGCTAAAAACTACGATATTGCTTTATCTGGCCCGATTGGGGTTAGAATTGCGCCTATCTTCGGCTATCTGGCTAAAAATCAAGAAATGACGCCAGCCTGTATCTCCTCAACGTTCGGCGCCTGAGTCGGCCCCGCAGGCAGCTATCCGCCAAAGTCATAAGGAAATCCAATGGACATACGAAAGGTAAAAAAACTGATCGAGCTGCTGGACGAGTCCGGCATTTCCGAAATTGAGATTACCGAAGGCGAGGAATCCGTGCGGATCAGCCGTCACTCTCCCTATGGCCAGGCATCGATGCCCATGAACATGGTTCAACAGCCGGTCTTTGCCGCTGCTCCGGCAGCCGCGCCACCGCCTGCAGCGGTGCACGCAGAGGTTGAAGACGACGGGCATGCGGTCAAGGCACCGATGGTTGGTACCTTGTACACCGCTGCCTCGCCCGGCTCACCGCCATTCGTTCAGGTGGGTGACCAGGTCAAGGAAGGCGATACGCTTTGCATCATCGAAGCAATGAAGATGATGAACCAGATCGAGGCGGATGTAGGCGGCACTATAAAGTCCATACGCGCGCAGAACGGCGATCCGGTCGAGTACGGACAAATTCTGTTCGTTATCGACCAACGCAGCCACGCTTGAGCGATCGACAAAACCATGCTGGATAAAGTCGTCATTGCCAATCGTGGCGAGATCGCTCTGCGCATTCTGCGTGCCTGCCGCGAAATGGGCATAAAGACCGTTGCTGTGCACTCGACCGCGGACACCAACCTCAAACACGTTCTGCTTGCCGATGAAACCGTCTGCATCGGTCCGCCGCCTTCGATCAACAGCTACCTGAACATGCCAGCCATCATCAGTGCCGCCGAAGTGACCGATGCAGTCGCTATTCATCCCGGCTACGGCTTTCTCTCGGAGAATGCCGATTTCGCCGAGCGCGTCGAATCGAGTGGTTTCATTTTTGTCGGACCGCACGCCGATGCCATCCGCCTGATGGGTGACAAGGTATCCGCAATCAAGACCATGAAGGCGGCCGGCGTACCAACCGTTCCAGGCTCGGACGGGCCGCTCGGCGACAACGCCGAGGACAATCTCCGGATTGCCAGGGACATCGGCTACCCGATCATCATCAAGGCTGCCGGTGGTGGCGGCGGCCGTGGCATGCGCGTAGTACATTCGGAGGCATCGCTGATCGGCGCTATCAGCCTGACGCAGGCCGAAGCCGGGGCGGCGTTCGGCAATCCGGTCGTGTACATGGAAAAATTCCTGGAAAGACCGCGCCACGTGGAGATTCAGGTACTGGCCGACATGCACGGCAATGTCGTGCACCTCGGTGAGCGTGACTGTTCGATGCAGCGCCGGCACCAGAAAGTCATCGAGGAAGCACCGGCGCCGGGCATCACCGCGGAGCAAAGAAGCCGGATCGGTGCGCGCTGTGTGCGCGCATGCCAGGAAATGGGTTATCGCAACGCCGGTACCTTCGAGTTTTTGTACCAGGACCAAGAGTTCTATTTCATCGAAATGAACACACGCCTGCAGGTCGAGCACCCGGTGACCGAGATGATCACCGGCGTCGACATAGTCAGGGAGCAGTTCCGAATCGCGAATGGCGAAGCCTTGAGCATTACGCAGGACGAGGTCCGGATCAGCGGTCACGCGATCGAATGCCGCATCAATGCCGAAGACCCGAAGACGTTCATGCCGTCGCCCGGCATGGTCAACCTCTGGCATGCGCCCGGCGGTCCCGGCATTCGTGTCGAGAGCCATGTGTACAGTGGCTATCGTGTACCGCCTTATTACGACTCCATGATCGGCAAGATCATCGCGCACGGTAATGACCGGGCCACGGCAGTCGCGAGAATGCGCACTGCACTTTCCGAGATTGTGGTCGAAGGCATCAGGACCAACGTTCCGCTGCACCAGGAGATCTTGCAGCACTCGGCGTTCCAGGGCGGTGGAACCGACATTCACTACCTGGAAAAGCGATTGGGATTGTGACCGCCGGTCCGGAGTGCAGGATGAACTGGCAGCAATTCACCATGCAACTCGGCGCGCTGCCGCCGGAGCTTGTCGAAGCCGTCTTTGAGCGCCACGGTGCCTGTTCGGTCACTTTGAGCGACGCCGGCGACGACCCGGTGCTCGAACCGGCACCGGGCGAAACGCCATTGTGGGCAGACACGCGGATCACCGGCTTGTTCGAGGCCGACACCGATCTCCGCCGGCTGCACGACGATCTGCTGCGCTCCTTCATGTTGCAGGAGTTGCCCGGTTACCGGGTCGAACCACTGCCGGAGCGCGATTGGCAACGCGAGTGGCTGAAGGACTTCCGGCCGATGCCCTTCGGCAGGCGCTTGTGGGTCTGCCCAAGCGGATTCGAGGTCGACGCAGTGGATGCGGTTGTGGTCCGCCTCGATCCTGGACTGGCCTTCGGTACCGGCACCCACCCGACCACGGCACTCTGCCTCGAGTGGCTGGACTCGACGGACCTGAAGGGATGCCGGGTCCTGGACTACGGTTGCGGATCCGGAATCCTCGCCATTGCTGCGCTGCTGCTCGGCGCGGAGTCCGCAATCGGCCTCGACATCGATCCGCAGGCAATCACGGCAAGCCGGCAGAATGCGGCACGTAACGGGGTCGCGGAAAGACTGACGACAACCACACAGAGCGCCGAATTGACCGGGCAGTTCGACGTCTTGCTTGCCAATATTCTGGCCTCACCGCTCATCGACAACGCGGCCAGCATCAGCGCACTCCTCAAACCCGGTGGCTTGCTTGTACTCTCCGGCATACTCGGCAACCAGGTCGACTCCGTGAGCGGCGCCTATCGCGGATGCGTGCAATTCGCAGCAAGCCGAACCAGGGATGAGTGGGTGTTGCTGACGGGACAAAGGTCCTGAACTCACATGTACACCCAATGCCCTGATTGCAAGACCGCGTTCCGCGTAACAGCCCGGGTGCTGCAACAGGCCGCGGGACGGGTTCGTTGCGGCGGTTGTGGCAGCGCGTTCAACGCCCTCGAATACTTGTCCGAAGAGTTGCCAGCCGACCGGGACACAACGCCTGCACAGGATCCGCCGCAGCAGGACGTAAAGAGAAAGAAGCTGCTCGAGACCCTGGATGAACTTGCCGGACCCGAAAACGTGGTCATCGAGGATACCGGCGTCGAGTGGCAGGTCCTGGATAAGACAGCCGCCGAAGAAACCGCATCGCAGCAGGACAGCGGCGACACCGCATCGATGCGCTGGATTATCGAGAAAGTGCAAAACCTCGAGCCCGACCCGGAAGCGTTGCCAGAGATCGTCAACGAAGCGCCATTGACACGAAGCGCCGGCGACCGCCGCTCGTCTGCCGAAACCATCCTGCGTTTCGACGACAACACGCCTCTGCCGGAAGACTATGACGATGTCGTAACGATTTCGCCGCCAGTTTCGCCGCGAACTCCGCAGCGCCGCGAGCAAGACAAGGTGCAGATCGAGACCAAGCACTTTGATGAAAAGCAATTTGATCTTGCACTCGGCAACGCTGACGAGTGGGTGAACCTGCTGGACGAAGTCGATGCTGCCGAGGCTACCGGCAATGCGGCCCTGTCGCTCGAAGTTGAGGAGGAACTCGCGGCCATTCACAGCGAATTGACAACACGTCCGGCGGCCCGTAGCACCGTTGTCAAAGCACCGGTTGACGCAAAGGTCGAGGTCGCAGAGGACACGGCTGTGACCGCCCTGGCCGGCCATGACGAAGAGGATGAGCCACCGGCAGTGACGTCCAAGCCACTGCAGAACACCGGCGATTTCGAGAAGGAGATCGAGGTTGCCCGTGCTGCCCTGCTGGGCAAAGAACCGGAACCTGTTGCCGTGGACGACAAAGAAATCGGCGAGTTAGAGCTGTCTCTCGTTGAGGAACCAGCCCGCGCTGACGATCGCAAGCCGGAAGTCGCCGCAGATGACGACGACATCGCGGAGCTGCTGCTGCGGGGCGAACTCGAATCAGCGGTCGTTCCCGAGACCAAAGCGGATCGTCGGCCGCGTGCGCGTCGTGACACCAGGTCGAAGCACCGGCCAGCCGACGTCGAGGCAGAAGCGCCGCCGAAGCCGAAATACCCGGATCATCTGTTCGATGAGAACGCGGAGAATGTTGAAACGATCATCATGGAGGGTGAATCTGTGCACGGATCGTTGCGCGAGCAGGAACTCGCTGCGAAGGAAAGTTCCGGACGAATTGACGAAGCGGCGTTCCTCGCGGACACGTATTCGATGAATCGCAACAAGGTTCGCGGCGGTAAACGCAGATCGGATCCGGCCGGATCCGGCGTTATTGCCGCAGTCGTGGTTCTGGCTGTCGTGCTTGCGGCACAGGTCATGCATAACATGCGGCAGACCTTGTCGACCGTTGGCGCATTCAACCAGACCATTGCGCCGATCTACCGGCTGCTGGGGCAACCCATTACACCGGGGTGGGATATCAAGGGGTGGCAATTCCTGGAGACCAGCAACACTATTGATGAGAGCGGGCAATTGTTGACGATCCGTTCCAGGGTGGTGAATCGGTCAGCAAAAGAGCTGCCCTACCCGCTGATACACGTCTCGCTGACCGATCGTTGGGAGGAGATTGTCGGCAGCGATGTATTGGAGCCAAAGGAATACCTGGCCTGCGACCTGGATCCCGGCAAACCGGTCGGGGCCGGTGACCCGGATCCCCGCATACCGGTGCCCGCAGGCGGCGAATTCACGGCCGTGATCTGTATCAATTCGCTGTCAACCGACGCCACCGGATTCAAACTCAATGTCTGCTACCGTGTCGATTCGGAACAGCTGCGCTGCGCAACCGAAGATTTCAGGGAATAGCTGCACCGGCGGCGGTAGAATACGGCACCAGCCAGATCATCTTCCTGACCGGAAACCACCGTGCGTATAGGCCCTTACGAGCTGTCGAGTCCCTTTGTGCTTGCGCCTATGGCAGGTGTGACCGATGCGCCGTTTCGAAGGCTTTGCCGCCATTTTGGCGCAGGGCTCACAACATCGGAAATGACCACCGCCGACATCAGCCTCTGGCATACCGAAAAATCACGACGCCGTCTTGACCTTGATCTGGATGCTGAACCGGTCGTTGTGCAGATTGCCGGCGCCGTTCCTGCGCAGCTTGCCGAAGCGGCACGGCTTTGCCAGGACCGCGGCGCACAAATCATTGATATCAATATGGGTTGCCCGGCGAAAAAAGTCTGCAACAGGCTGGCCGGATCGGCTCTGCTGCAGGACGAAACGTTGGTCGCCGAGATTCTGCACGCTGTCGTTTCGGCCGTAACTCTGCCGGTCACGCTGAAGATCCGCACCGGCTGGGATCCGCAGAACAAGAACGGTGTCCGCATCGCGAGGATCGCGGAAGACTGCGGTGTGCGGTCGCTTGCCGTGCACGGGCGAACACGCGCGTGCCGATTCCGCGGCGAAGCTGAGTACGAAACCATTGCGCAAATCAAAGCCAGTGTGAAAATACCGGTAGTTGCCAACGGTGATATCAACACTTTGCAGAAGTCGCTTGAAGTTTTGCGGCTAAGCGGCGCTGACGCCGTCATGATAGGCCGCGCGGCACAAGGCCGACCGTGGTTCTTTCGGGAACTGAATAATTATTTGAATACGGGCGAAATTATTTCTCCGCTAGAAAATAATGAAGTCCGTGATATCATTCTCGTCCACCTAAGCGACCTGTACCAGTTTTATGGGGAAACAACTGGCGTTCGGGTGGCTCGCAAGCACCTTACCTGGTATTGCGCCGGTCTGAAAAACGCGGAAATTTTTCGTTCACAGGTAGTGCGCGCAGAGAGTGCGTCCGAGCAGATTCGGCTTACGCAGGAATACTTTGCCGCACAAGCAGTTGATGAATTGCTGGCAGCGTAAGCACTGGCCCGGACACCGACTGAACTGGCAGAACTAAAATTAAAGAGAAATGCACGTGCAGTGGCAACCCATCAGACGAAGAAGAATAAAAAATTGAAAACCTTGAAAAATGACAAGCCACTGAGGAAGCACACGGAAGAGGCGCTGCGCAGCTATTTCGCCAGCCTTAACGGTGATCGCCCTGGAGATCTTTACGATCTCGTCATGGGCGAAGTTGAGCAGCCGCTGTTCAAAGCCGTAATGGACTACACTCAGGGCAACCAGAGCCAGGCTGCCGGGATTCTCGGCATCAACCGTGGCACCCTGCGCAAAAAGCTGAAGTCCTACGCCCTGATTCGATAGAGGCCTCGCATGTTCACAGTTCGCCGTGCGCTTATCAGTGTTTCTGATAAGCGTGGACTGATTCCGTTCGCCAAGGGGCTCGCGGATCTCGGAATCGAGATCCTCTCGACCGGCGGGACCTGCCGGCAACTCCAGGAAGCCGGTATCCGGGCCATCGAGGTCTCGTCACGAACGGGCTTCCCGGAAATCATGGGTGGTCGCGTAAAGACCCTGCACCCCGTTATTCATGGCGGCCTGCTCGGCCGTCGCGGTGTCGACGATGCCGTGATGCAGGAACATGGAATCCAGCCTATCGATCTGCTGGTGGTCAATCTGTACCCGTTCGAGGAGACAGTGAGCCGCAGTGACGCGACCATCGACGACGCCATCGAGAACATCGATATCGGCGGCCCGGCGATGATTCGGGCGGCGGCGAAAAATCACGCCGGCGTCGTCGTCGTTGTCGATCCGGACGAATACGACGATCTGCTCGATGCAATTCGCGACCAGCTGCTCGATCTGGAATTCCGGCGCAAACTCGCGGCCAAAGCCTATGCGCATACCGCGAGTTACGATACCGCGATTACGCGCTATCTTTCCGATCCCACCGGTGACTCGCTGCTTGGCGAGCGATTCCTGTATTCCGGGGGCCGCATCTGCACCTTGCGCTACGGCGAGAATCCGCATCAGGAGGCAGCTTTTTACCGTGACCAGACACCGGTCAGCGGGTCCCTCGCTACGGCGCGTCAACTGCAGGGCAAGGAACTTTCGTACAACAACATCGCAGACAGCGACGCCGCACTCGAGTGCGTCAAACAATTCGATGAGCCCGCTTGCGTGATCGTAAAACACGCCAATCCCTGCGGGGTCGCGATCGACAAGAGCATCTTTGCAGCCTACGATCGCGCTTTCCGCACCGACCCAACTTCCGCCTTTGGCGGCATTATCGCTTTCAACCGGCCGCTCGATGCAGCGACAGCACGAAGCATTATCGAGCGACAGTTTGTCGAGGTGATCATTGCACCCGAAGTCGACGACGAGGCAATGGCGGTATTGGCCGAAAAGGCCAATGTTCGCGTATTGCGTACCGGCGACTGGAGAAACAGCAAGCCGGCGGGCTTCGATTTCAAAAAGGTTTCGGGCGGATTGCTGGTGCAAACCAGCGACGATGGCCGCATTGCCGGCGATGATCTGAAGGTCGTAACGGCGCGCGCACCGGACGGTGCCGAAATGCGCGACCTGCTGTTCGCCTGGAAAGTTGTAAAGTTCGTCAAGTCGAATGCCATCGTATTTTGCCGCGACCTGATGACCATCGGTGTAGGGGCCGGGCAGATGAGTCGCATCTACAGCGCGCGGATCGCGGCAATGAAAGCGGCCGACGAAGGCTTGCAGGTTGCCAGGTCCGTGATGGCATCCGATGCGTTCTTTCCGTTCCGCGATGGCATCGACAGCGCTGCCGAGTATGGCATCGCTGCAATCATCCAGCCGGGCGGCTCGGTCAGGGACGATGAGGTGATCGCCGCTGCGAATCAGCACGGCATGGCCATGGTATTTACCGGCATGCGGCATTTCAGGCATTGACGGTACTGCGGCAACCCTGGGCGCACGGGACTAATCGATTCCATGAAAATTCTGATCGTTGGCGGTGGCGGGCGTGAGCATGCATTGGCGTGGAAATGCGCACAGTCACCGCTGGCAGACGATGTGATCGTTGCGCCCGGCAATGCCGGCACGGCGTTTGAGCCAGGTGTGCGCAACGCCGCGGTCGCAGCTGACGATATCGATGGTTTGCTGGAGCTTGCGCGTCGCGAAGCTGTAGGCCTGACCATCGTCGGCCCGGAAGTGCCGCTGGTGGCGGGTATTGTCGATCGATTCCAGGCCGCTGGCCTTCCATGTTTTGGCCCGAACGCTGCGGCGGCGCAACTCGAAGGATCCAAGGCATTCACCAAACAGTTTCTCAAACGACACAGGATACCGACCGCCGATTACCAGACCTTCACCGAGCTCGGCGCAGCGCTCGCCTATATTCGCAAACGGGGTGCGCCGATTGTCATCAAGGCAGACGGCCTCGCGGCAGGCAAGGGTGTGGTGGTTGCGCGCAGCGTCGAGGAAGGCGAACGCGCTGCCACGGATATGCTCGGGACCGGCAGTTTCGGCAAGGCCGGTGCGCTGATCGTTGTGGAAGAGTTTCTCGAGGGCGAAGAAGCGAGTTTCATCGTCATTACTGACGGGCAGAATGTGCTGCCGATGGCGAGCTCACAGGATCACAAGGCACGCGATGATGGCGATACCGGCCCGAATACCGGCGGCATGGGTGCCTATTCGCCTGCCCCGGTCGTCAGCGCCGCTATGCAGCAACGCATTCTCGATGAAGTCATTTACCCGACACTCAAAGGACTTCGCTCCGACGGCATTCAGTACAGCGGCTTCCTCTATGCCGGCCTGATGATTACGCCTGGCGGCAAACCGAAGGTCATCGAGTTCAATTGCCGCATGGGCGACCCGGAGACCCAACCCATCCTGGTGCGACTGCGCTCAGACCTGGTGAGCCTGTGCCTGATGACGCTGCAGGGACGACTCGCGGAATACGTCGCCGACTGGGATACACGGACATCGCTCGGGGTGGTGATGGCCGCTGGTGGTTACCCCGGTGCCTACCGCAAGAACGACGCGATCAGCGGGCTGTTCGATACCGACGACGACAGCTGCAAAGTCTTCCACGCCGGTACCGCCATCGACGACGATCGCATCGTTACCTCGGGCGGCCGGGTGTTGTGCGTCGTCGGCCTGGGCGGCAATGTCGGCGAGGCCCGCGATCGGGCCTATGCCGGAGTCGAACGCATCCGGTGGAACGATGCCTACTTCCGCAAGGATATCGGGCATCGCGCGATCAACAGGGATACGAACTGAGGCCATGGCACTGACTCCAGCGCAAGCCAGTGATGCGATCCGCAAGGCGCTGCCGGAATTTGCGACGCAGAAAGTCGCGTTGGCCGAAGCCTGTGGACGCATCCTGAGACAATCGGTTGTTGCAGAACGCGATCAGCCGCCGTTCGATCGCGTGATGATGGACGGCATCGCACTGCGATTTGATGCATGGCGAAACGACTTGCGCAAGTTCCGCATCCAGGGCACGCAGCACGCGGGCGATGCGGTGCAGACCTTGAGTGACGAAGGCGGCTGCATCGAAATCATGACCGGCGCCATGCTTCCGCGAAAATCGGATTGCGTGATACCGGTCGAGCGCATCGTTGTCAGTGGCGGAATCGCCACCGTGCAGAAAGACTACGCTGCGTCGTCCCGACAATTCGTACACCCGCAGGGTTCCGATCACCGCAAGGGCCAGCAACTGCTCGACTCGGGAACGGCAATCTCGCCGATGGAGATCGCAATCATTGCATCCTGCGGCCTGCCGGAGGTGAGCGTCAGCAGCAGGCCGGTGATCCGTGTCATTTCCACCGGCAATGAGCTGGTACCGGCAGGATCTGCCATTGCCGCACACCAGGTTCGTCTGTCGAACAGTCCTGCGCTGGCTGCCATGCTCACGGAGCACGGTTTCAGTGATTGCAGGCAGGAGCATATCGTCGATGATCCCGCACAGCTGCGCGAGAGGCTTGCAAAGCAGCTCGACGAAGCCGCAATCCTGATTCTCAGCGGCGGCGTTTCCATGGGCAAGGCGGATTACGTTCCGCAGGTTCTGGCCGACCTCGGTGTACGCCAGGTATTCCACGGAATAAGCCAGCGGCCCGGAAAACCGATGTGGTTCGGCATGGGATCGCGGCAGCAGGCTGTGTTTGCGTTACCCGGGAATCCCGTATCGACGCTGGTCTGTTGCCGGCAGTATGTATTGCCGGCATTGTTCGCCGCGAGCGGACGGACGCTTGAGCCGCAACTCCACGCAGTGTTGTCGGCGGAATTCACTTTCGAACCGAAGCTCACCTGTTTTCTGCCGGTCAGGCTCTCGAGCCGCGACGATGGAGTCGTGGTGGCGACGCCGGCACCGACCAACACCTCGGGCGATTTCACCGCATTGAGCGGCACTGCCGGTTACGTAGAGCTGGCTCAAGAACAGAGAGTGTTTCCCGCCGGCCTGTCGGTGCCGCTGCACCTCTGGGATCGGCCCTGAACTGTTCGAATCACTTCGCTCCGATGTGCACGGCGAGAAAGGATTCGAGTGATTCGAGTACAACAAGTCGGGCTGCCTCGTTGTTCATCGAATGACCGCCATTCGATATCTCGACGTACTCTACCGGTTTTTCGAGGCGCTTCAGGCGCCGTGCCATACGCTGTCCCTGCTCGCTGGTTACGCGCGCGTCGTCCCTCGCCTGGATGATCAGTATCGGAATAACAATTTTCTCAGCCTGGTGATACGGTGAAACTGCCTTTGCACTTTCACCGTCCAGCCCCATATGCTTTGTCCAAACGCTGCCGCCTATGTACTCTTTGTCTTCGAAAATCTGCCGCGGCAGATCGAGAATGCCATTGATGCTGGCCGCACAACGGAATAACTGTGGCGTCTTCACGGCAGCCATTGCTGCGGAATATCCGCCGTAGGACCAGCCCGCAATGCACATGCGCTCCGGGTCGGCGATACCCTGTTCGATGAGCCACCTGGCTGCATCGCTGACGTCATCCTGCATGAGGCCACCCCACTGTCCCTTGCCGGCTTCAGCAAATGCGCTGCCATAGCCTGTCGAGCCGCGAAAGTTCGGCTGCATCACCGCGTAACCGCGCGATGCGAGAAACTGCGAAAGAAAATCATAGGCTTTTGTATCCCGGGACTGTGGCCCACCGTGTGGCAGTACCACCACCGGAAGATTCCTGTGTTCAATACCTCGCGGCACGGTCAGGTAAGCAGGTATGAGTTCGCCGTCTCTTGCCGCGTAGGTCACGGCTTCGACCGGCGCCAGCACCGTTGCATCAAGCCCCGGCTGCACTTCGCCGATCGTGTCGATTTTCTTTTGCCCCCGGTCCCACAGGTAATAGATACCCGGCTCAACATCGGACATCGAGAAGACAACAATTCGCTGCCGGTCATCACTCATGCTGACCATCCGGTTGTTTGTCGCTTTCAAAACAGCATCAATTGACCGTTGCAACAATGCCAGTGTCTCGTCGAAGTAATACACGGACGGCATGTGTTCCGTGTACGCGACACCAGCCGCGGTCCCGGTCACCGGGTCGTATTCAAGCTCACCGACATCGACAGTGTCGTGCTCAAAGACAGTTTCCTGAAACTCTCCGCTCGACAGGTCCATCCTGCGGATGACATATCGGCCCGCGTCGTTTGGCCCGCGCCCGAATGCTATTGCCGGGTTCTCTGTAAACGCCAGTGGAACGAACTGGCCCAGTGGCCAGTTCGCGCCGGCGGTTGTAATCCATTCTCCATTCGCCTGTTTCAGCCGGAACATGGCCTCGGTGTCGGTATACCCGTAGCCGAAGCGCAATTCGCTTTGTCGATCCGCGATCCAGTTCTGCACGCCGCTGACGCCGTTCTGTACAACCTTGAAGACGCCATCCCTGATATCGATTCGCCGCACTTCGTTGCGGCCGTCGGCGTCACCGTCAACCGACAGCAGGATGTGATTCCGTTCGCCCGGCAGCCAGTCGATCACGTGATCCTGCAATTGCGCTGGCGGGAGGTCCACCGGGATGGCGGAACCGGCCGTGGTGTCCTGGGACGGCTTGACGATCGGCAGCATATTACTTCCGTCCCGGTTGACCGCGAACAAGCGGGTCTCGACCGTTTCGGTGCCTTGGCGCTTGCCAAGTGACGCGGTCGAAAACACCAATCGCTCGTTATTCGCCCAGTGCAGCCAGCGGAATTCCACCTCAGGCACGGCAGGAATCAGCACTGGAGCCACACCGGGATCGAGACCCATGAGATAGAGCTGGCTGCGGCCATCTATCGGCGTGAAGAACGCCAGGTATTTGCCGTCCGGCGAAATATTGACATCGGACATGCGTGACAGTCGGGCAAACGTCTTTGCCGGTATCTGTGTCGGGCTTGCGGTCTCCTGTGCCTGCAAGCCGGTTGCTGTCACCAGCAACAGACTAACCAATGCACGCACATGACCAACACCATATTTCATCTTGTATAACTTGCCAGGTAAGCAGGAACAGCCCGGGCATCGGGCATGTCGGGATCTGCAATGGCGGAGCCCGCTTGCAGCGCCAGCGGTATGACACCGGCCCAGTAATCGAGTTGCATGTCCTTCGCCGCGTCCTTCGGCGGACCGGAGCGCACTTTCACGCTGGCCTCATCGAGCCGCATCGAGAGTACCGTCGTTGCATCGATTTCCTTTCGATTCGGTTGTCGACAGTCTTCCCAGCGGCCCGGTACCAGGTGATCGAGCAAGGCATGAAATGCGACGCCCTTGCGCTCATCATCTTCGACAAGGACGGCGCGGCCGAAGGCAACCACCGATCGATAGTTCATCGAATGCGAGAACGCCGAACGTGCCAGCACCAGTCCGTCGAGCAGGGTTACGCAAATGCTGATGTCCCGGCCTTCGGCGAAACTGCTGAGCCAGCGACTGGCGGCAGCACCGTGCAGAACTATTTCATCCCCGAGCCTCGCGTAGGTCATAGGCACCACGATGACACCGTCGCCCGTATCGAAACCGACGTGTGCGACAAGACCTTCATCGAGAATCGCATGTGCGGCAGCGCGATCGTACGAGCCCCGTTCCGGATGCCGGCCGATGGTGGACTTTTTCGTTTTCTTCAGAGTCGCAGACATTCGAACCCCTCGTGATTTATTGCTGCCGGAACAATCGCCGGTCGGTTGATTTTTTCAGACGCAAGCATGACGAATGACATCGTTCAGCTGCATCTCCAGAAGTCGCAACATTTCGCCTGAACAGATACTATCGCGCGCTTCAACGGGCAAATCCACGGAACCTTAAATGTACAAATCCCGATGCGTTTACGCCATGATGATAGTGGTCGTCGTGATGCTGATTTCGGCCAACAGCAGCACGGCTCTTGCTGCACCGGCAGGCGAAACGCCGATACAAGCGGCGTGGCTGACCGAGCGGCTGCCGGCCGACACACTGGCTTACACGCGGATTCCGCACCCGCTCGGCATCTTTGCCACGCCGAAGGGTAACGCACTCGATCCCGCTTTGCGCAGTCCTGTCAATGCGGAGAACGTAAGAAAGATTCAGCAGGGCATTCTCGGTAACGTGCTGCCGTTGATACCGGATCTCGATGATCCCCGCATCCGCTTTCTCATAGGCCACGTCGAATCGCCACTCGAGCTCGCTTTTTTTGCGGCGCCGGCACCGTCAGTATTGCTGGCGATGCACGTCGGGCTGGATTCGGTCGCGGCGCTTGAAGCGGCGATTGCAGAATTTGCCGAGAGCGAGCCGCCGCTTTCGCTGGCAGCGCCGATTGATGCCGCGGGTCACGGACAGCTCACAGGCCTTCCTGCTCCCGCGTTTCTGAAGTTCGATGCTTCCTCCGGCCTGTTGCTGATGCAGATCGGTCCCGCGGTGACAGCCGAATCATTCCGCGCCGTGCTGGCGACACTCGTCCCCGCCGCCAACTCCCGCATGACAGCCATCGAACAGCAGCTCGATCAAAGCGGTCAGGGCTGGTTCCTGTGGATCGATGCAGAGAAGACCCTGCCGGTCGCACAGATGTTCATGACCCCGGAGAATCTCGCGAAACTGCAGGCCACCGGCCTCGACAAGGTGCGTACTGCCGGAATTGGCTGGGGTGTCGCGGATGCCAAAGGGCGGCTCGGCATCGTGCTTGACGTTGCACCGGAGGGAAATCGTCAGTTCCTGCCGTTCGTGTCCAACAACCTGAACCTGACGTCGGTCGGACCACCGGATGCAATTGGCATGCTGTCGCTGCCGACCGCAGAAGAACTCGCACGAATCGAATCCCTGTTCCTTGAATCGATGACACCGGAGGACCGGGACGAATGGCAGAAGCTGAAAGACGATCTCAAAGCCGAAACCGGCGTCAGCGTCGAAGAACTGTTATCCGCCCTCGGGCCGGAGCTCGTCGCGATATTCGATGCGGCCGGGGATTACGGCGCCATTCGCCTGCGCGACCCGGTCCTGTTCGAGCAATTGATGGGCGCACTCGCCGCCTCCAGCGGCATTGCCCCGGACACTCATCGCGCCCACGGCAAGACCTTCTATCACTGGAGCATGCCGGGCGACCTCGCAATCATGGACGCGGAAGCCGCCGATCAAATGGGACCTGCTTCAGAGATATTGATGCGGCAGCGCGAGCATATCTACTGGGTCCAGGATGGCGACTTCCTTTATGTCGCGAGCGTTCCGCAACCGCTGTTCGACCGGATCAGCAAAAGCGCTGATACGCGAATCGACCGCTGGCTTAAAGATCAACAGCACATCGACACGACAAGCTCGTTCCTGATGCTGACTGGCACAAGCAGGAAACTGCCGATGCGGCTTTACCACATCTACATCGAGCTGCTGCAAATGCTCGCTGACTTGAGTGAAACGGACATCGATGTCTGGAACATGCCGACAGCTGACCAGTTGTCACTCGCGACGCAGGGCGTGGTTGGTTTCACGGTCAATCTCGGTGATCCCTACGTCTCGGCGACCATGACTTTCGAAAGCAACCCGGGCGAGGCATTGCTGGGCAGCGGCGGCGGCACTATTGCCGTGGCCGGCATCGTCGCGGCGATTGCCATTCCGGCCTACCAGGACTACACGACCCGGGCACACGTTATGGAGGGCTACTACCTGGCAACGCAGGCGCAGGACGCTGTGGCCACGTACCACGCAACCGATGGCGAATTCCCGCCACCATCCGTCGCGGCAGCAATGGGTGAAGGCCTCACCGGCACCTACACGGAATCGATCAAGGTAATGCCCGGCAGCGGCGTCATCGTCGTGAGCTTCTTCGCTGAAGCCATACCCGATGGCGGCCAGTTGTTTTTCGAACCGTCCACGGACAGCCAGGGCGTCATCGAGTGGGTCTGCAGCGGCACGCTGCCGGCAAACCACATGCCGGAAGATTGCCGGGATAACGAGGTGCCCGAAGAGGTTCACGGCGGCGCTTGACGCAGTAGGAACCCGCATTGCGGGCGACCATTTGAATATCCGAAACGAATACCGTTGGTTTGACACCGCGTCGCGCGCCGTGCGCGCTCCTACAGGTTAACCGCCGGATGCTGTAGGGGCCTCTGCATTGCAGGCGACCCGGTCTTAACGAAAGCTCATTGAGCCTAGCGTTTCATGGCCTCGAAGAATTCGACGTTGGTCTTTGTGTCCTGCAGCTTGTTCAACAGGAACTCGATCGCTGCCAGTTCATCCATGGGATGCAGTACTTTTCGCAGTACCCACATCTTCTGCAGCTCGTCCGGCTGGGTCAGCAGTTCTTCCTTACGGGTGCCGGATCGATTGATGTTGATCGCCGGGAATACACGCTTCTCGGAAATACGGCGATCCAGGTGGATTTCCATATTGCCTGTGCCTTTGAATTCCTCGTAGATCACCTCGTCCATCTTCGAGCCTGTATCGACCAGGGCTGTAGCCAGGATGGTCAGGCTGCCGCCTTCCTCGATATTTCTCGCCGCACCAAAAAACCGTTTCGGGCGATGCAGCGCATTCGCATCCACACCACCGGTCAATACCTTGCCTGACGATGGCACGACGGTGTTGTAGGCACGCGCGAGTCGCGTGATCGAGTCGAGCAGAATGACGACGTCACGTTTGTGTTCCGTCAGCCGCTTCGCCTTCTCGATCACCATTTCGGCAACCTGCACATGACGGCTTGCCGGTTCATCGAAGGTCGACGAAACCACTTCACCGCGCACGGTGCGCGCCATCTCGGTCACTTCTTCGGGACGTTCGTCGATCAGCAACACGATCAGGTCCACGTCCGGGTTGTTCGCTGAAATAGACGATGCGATATTCTGCAACAGCATCGTCTTGCCGGCTTTGGGCGGCGATACGATGAGGCCGCGCTGGCCTTTGCCGATCGGCGCAACCATGTCGATAATACGCGCTGTAAGATCCTCGGTGCTGCCGTTGCCTTGCTCGAGCTTCAGGCGATCGCGCGGGAACAGCGGCGTCAGGTTCTCGAACAGTACCTTGTTGCGCGCATTCTCTGGCGCATCGTGGTTGATCTGTCCGACCTTCAGCAGTGCGAAATAACGCTCGCCATCTTTCGGCGGTCGAATCAGCCCGGAAACCGTATCCCCGGTACGCAGGTTGAAGCGGCGGATCTGGCTCGGGCTGACGTAGATATCGTCCGGGCCGGCCAGGTAGGAACTGTCAGAGGAACGCAGGAAGCCGAAACCATCCTGCAGAATCTCGAGCACGCCATCGCCGTAAATGTCCTGGCCCTTCTCTGCGCTGGCTTTCAGTATCGAGAAAATGATGTCCTGCTTTCTCGAACGTGCAAGACCGTCGAGCCCGAGCGATTCGCCGAGTTCGACCAAGGCCTCTGCCCGCCGGGTCTTCAGTTCGGTCAGATTCATCGCATCTTTGCTGAGTTCCAGCTGATCGGCAGGAATGACCTCGAGATTGTCACCGTCATCCGGATAAACTTCGACAGGACCTCTGCGACGGCGTCGCCGATTCCCCCCCTGGCCGTTCGAGTTGTTTTGCTTGTTACTCGACTGTTTCGGCCGGCTTCTGGTTTGATTGCCCAAGTATCCCCTCACAGGTTGTTTTCCAAGAACTCGGTTAATTGAGATTTCGACATTGCGCCCAGCTTTTGTGCCTGCACCGTACCGTTCTTGAATAGCATCAGTGTGGGTATGCTGCGAATACCAAATTTGGCCGGGGCATTCGGATTTTCGTCAATGTTCAGTTTTGCGACGGTCAGCCGGTCGGCGTATGTCTCCGCGGCCTCGTCGAGCAATGGCGCTATCATCCTGCACGGGCCGCACCATTCCGCCCAGAAATCCAGCAATACGGCCTTTTCTGACCGCAAAACATCCGTGTCGAAACTGCTGTCATTCGTGTGCACGATCTTGTCACTCACTGGCTACTGCCTCCAGTTTGAATTCAATAATTGGTTGACTTGAAAGTGCGCGTTCCGGTCTTCTGATGACCGAACGAGCACTACGAAATGGATGACGCTGCTATTCCAATCAGGCAATATGTCGCAGCTTTATCGCGGCTTCTCTAGGAGTTCGATGGTGGCGAATCAGAAAAGATGCGACGGTTGTCGCCTCGATGTTTGGCCAATTTGAACCCTTCGTGAGGCATTTTGCAAGCCCCTGATCCACATTTTCTCGTCGGAATTCAATGACTGATAACCATCTGAGCGATCTCAGATTCGATTCCCTGAATCTTCATGAAAGCATGCTTGCCGGGATCCGTGATGCCGGTTTCGAATACTGTACGCCAATTCAGGCCAGCGCTCTGCCCTTGGCCTTGCAACAGAAAGACGTTGCCGGCCAGGCACAGACCGGCACTGGCAAGACGGCCGCATTTCTCATTGCCGCCTATCAGAAGTTGCTGACACAGGAACCGAAAGCGCCCAGCAGCAACCAGCAAAAACAACCGAGGATCTTCATCCTGGCGCCGACCCGGGAACTCGCCATGCAGATCGCGAAAGACGCCGAGGAGCTGGGCAAGCATACCGGTTTTTCGATCGCACTGGCCTACGGCGGCACCGGGTACGAACAGCAACGCCGACAAATCGAAGGTGGCGTCGATGTGTTGATCGGCACGCCCGGCCGGATCATCGATTACTTCCAGCAGGGCGTGTTCAAGCTCGACAAGGTCGAAGTTGTCATCCTGGACGAGGCGGATCGCATGTTCGACCTCGGCTTCATCAAGGACATCCGCTACCTGCTGCGGCGACTTCCGCCGCCTGAAAAACGCCTGAACATGCTGTTCTCCGCCACGCTTTCGCACCGTGTCATGGAGCTCGCGTACGAACACATGAACGAACCGGAACTCATCCAGATCGAACCGGACAAGATAACCGCCGACCGCGTACGACAGGCCATATTCTTTCCGTCGAACCGGGAAAAGATGCCACTCCTGGTAGGCCTCATTCGTGAAATGGGTACCGGTCGCATCATGGTGTTCGTCAATACCAAACGCGAAGCAGACCGGGTCCAGGCCTACCTGCAGGGTAACGGCATCAATGCTTCTGCGATCTCCGGCGACGTTCCGCAATCGAAGCGCACCAGCATGTTGAAAAGATTCCTGAGCGGCGAATTGCAGGTGCTGATCGGAACCGATGTGGCATCGCGTGGACTGCATATTCCGGACGTGCAAAACATCATCAACTTCGATCTGCCGCAGGATTCCGAGGATTATGTTCACCGGATCGGCCGCACTGCGCGCGCCGGCGCATCCGGCGATGCGATCAGTTTCGGTTGCGAAACCTACGCCATCTCCCTGCCGGATATCGAGGAGTACATCGGCCACAAGATTCCCGTCGCCACTTTTGATGCGAGCCTGTTGCCCGAGCTGAAACGGCCGGCACCCAGGGAAAAAAGGGACCGCCCCGGCGGGCCGGCCAGGAAGTCGCGGCCGGGCAATCGACCCCGTCGTTCGGGACCCGGAAGGCCGAAACGCGCCTGACGACATTGCCCCGCTATGAATCGCTCAGGGCAATAGCTCGGCCACCGATACCACTCCCGCAAATCCGGCCATTTCGCGCGACATTGCCGTCGTATCCGGCCGGGTGACGCGCACCAGCATGCCGATGCCGAAGGTCGCAGCACTTTGCAGCACGGCCATCGTGTCATCGACAAACAGCGTGCGTTCCGGATCGAATCCTTCGGCTTCTTTCAGTGCATGCCAGAAGGACTGGTCCTCCTTGGCATGGCCGACCTCGTGCGCCGAATAGATCGCATCGAAAAAGCGGGTAACGCCCGTGACTTCTGCCTTCAGTGCCAGCGTATCCGGATGTGAATTGGTCACCAGCAGCAGCCGCAGATCCTTTTGCGACACGGCCTCGAGAAACTGCCGCGCTCCGGGCAGAAAGCCGATGCGGTGGTTGACCCTGCGATGTATCGCCAGTATGTCGAGACCCAGCCGTTCGCTCCAGTGATCGAGGCAATACCAGTCGAGCTTCCCCTGCATGCTGCGGTAGTGACCGAACAATTCCGCGCGTGCCGACTCGTGGGTCATGCCATGCAATTTTGCGAACTCCGACGGTATGAGTTCCTTCCAGACATAATTATCGAACGCCAGATCGAGTACGGTGCCATCCATATCGAGCATCAGCGTATTGCATGCTGCGAGCGCTTTTTGCGGATTTGTCATGTTGCCTGCCTGCTCATTGTCGCTGCACCGGTTTCGCCGCGGGCGGATTCCTTTATACTCCGCAGCCCGAACTGACTTCAGACACGCGAACTGCGCATGAACCCAAAATCATTTATCGAACCGCTGGTATCGCTGGCCATCGAAGCCGGCAAGGCTATTCTGGCAGTCTATGAAACCGATTTCGATGTCGAAACGAAAGCCGACACGTCTCCCCTGACGAAGGCGGACATGGCATCGAACCGTTGCATTGTGCAAAAGCTCGCCGGGCTTACTCCAGACATCCCGGTTATCACTGAAGAAGCAGGTCTCCCGGATTTCGAGGTACGCCGCAAATGGCGCCGCTACTGGCTAATCGACCCGCTTGATGGCACCAAGGAATTCGTCAGCCGCAACGGCGAATTTACGGTCAATATCGCACTGATCGACAATGGCCTGCCAGTGCTTGGCGTGGTGCACGTGCCGGTCTTGGGGAAGACGTATGTGGGCTGCGCCGGCTACGGCGCAGAAGTGCGTGAAACCGGCAAGCCTGCGCGACCGATACGGGTTGCGACCAGCACGGCTGTCCCCGCGCGCGTGGTTGGCAGCCGCTCGCACCGGGGTTCCAGCCTCGATGGCTTTCTCGATGCCCTCGGCGAATACGAAATGCACCCGATGGGCAGTTCGCTGAAGTTCTGTGTCGTTGCCGAGGGCGGGGCGGACGTGTATCCGCGCCTGGGACCGACCTCGGAATGGGACACGGCGGCCGCCCAGGCAGTCGTGGAACAGGCCGGCGGGGCGGTGCTTCAGCTCGACGGTAAACAACTGAAATATAATACAAAATCGGACATATTGAACCCCCATTTCCTGGTCGTCGGACCGCAGGACCACGACTGGCTCGGCATGTTGTCGGCCGCTGGAAAATGACACCGCTGTTCTGCGCTAAAATGTAGGATAGGATTTCCGGACGCTGGGCTCGCCACACTGCTGCAGGAGCGGATGCGTGTCGCTCCCCGACAGCCAGTGGGATATGAGCGAGATTTCATGAGTGACAAAGTCGACACCGAAGCATTCAAGGAGTTTGCACGACTCCGGGAACTGCGCGTCAATCACCGCGACCTCGATTACCTCATCGACAAGCTGTCGCACGATCCGATGGTCGACCAGTTGCGCATCCGGCGGCTGAAGAAGCGCCGATTGATTTTGAAAGACACGATCACGCGTCTCGAGAGTGCGCTGATTCCGGACCTGGACGCCTGACGTGCGGCGTCGCCCAATTACTGCACCGATTCTTGCGCTGCTTCTGATCACGATGCTTGGCAACAGCAGTATGGCTTGCGTCTGTGCCCTGGCGGCGCTCGACGCACCGGCCACGATGCACCACGGAATGTCCGGCGATCATGCCGCTACCGGAATGGATGACGAACACGATTGCGGAACCGCCTGCGGCAATCACGCCGTAAGCGCTCCAGGCAGCAAAACTACCGATGCCAGCGATTACCGCACGGACAAATCCTTACTACCGGCTGCGCATCATAGCGAGACGAATCATGTTCTCGTAGCTGGCTTGCCAGCTCCATGGCGGTATGAAAAACAACACCCGCCCCTGCCCTTGTCCACCCCTGTGTCACGCAGCGACACCCTGCGCGATTAGCCGCTCAGATCCCAAGACCTGATTCGCGTCCGGGCGCAAGTCGACTCACGCCGTGCTTTCTTGCATCGCGCACTGCAACTTGCCGGTGCAACCGGCCTGGCGGCTACCCTGCCACTGCCGGCCTGGGCACAAAGCCGCCGCTCAGAGCCTCGTCCGAAGTCTCGCACAGAAGCATTATCGAGTTATGACCTCGCCATTGGTCATACGCCGATTACAACGGGCGGGCGGCAGGCGATGGCAACCGGCATCAATGGCACGGTGCCGGGTCCGCTGCTGCGGTTTCTCGAGGGCGAACGGATTACGCTCAACGTGCGCAACGAGCTGCATCACGACAGTTCCATCCACTGGCACGGCCTGATCCTGCCGGCCCACATGGACGGCGTACCCGGAATCAGCTTCGACGGCATCAGGCCCGGAGAAACCTTCCGCTACGAATTCGAGCTGGTACAGAACGGCACTTATTGGTACCACAGTCATTCCGGTTTTCAGGAGCAGACCGGTGTGTACGGGCCGATCATCATCTATCCGAAAGGCGAGGATCCGGTCGAGTATGACCGCGAGTACGTCGTGTTGCTTTCCGACTGGACCTTCGAAGATCCTGCACGTGTTTTCGCCAACCTTAAAAAAATGCCGGAGTACTACAACTACCGGCAACGCACAGTTGCAGACCTGCTGGCGAATGCTGAAGAAAATGGCTGGAAGGCGACGCTCGGCGACCGGAAAATGTGGGGACGCATGCGCATGTCGCCAACCGATATCGCCGATGTCACAGGCGCGAGCTACACCTACCTGATGAACGGTCAGGACTCACCTGCCAACTGGACGGCATTGTTTGCACCGAGTGAACGAGTGCGGCTGCGTTTCATCAACGGCTCTGCCATGAGTTTTTTCAACGTACGTATTCCGGACCTGGCAATGCAGGTCGTACAGGCCGATGGTATCGACGTCGAGCCGGTATCCGTCGACGAGTTCCAGATCGGCGTCGCCGAAACTTACGATGTCGTCGTCGAACCGGCGGCGCGCGCATACACGATCTTTGCCGAATCGATGGATCGCAGCGGCTATGTCAGCGGTACGTTGGCACCTGAGGCGGGCATGCGCGCCGCGGTTCCGGCAATGCGAACGCCACCGCTGCTGACGATGGCCGACATGGGCATGGCCCACGGCAACGGCGAAGAAGTTTCCACCGACCATAGCAGCATGGATCACAGCAACATGCATCACGGCATGGAAATGCCTGCCACCCAGACGCACGATCATTTACAGGGGGCCGGTGTCGACAACGTTGCCGAACAGCCCCGCAAGTTGCTGGCTGAGCCAGGAGTCGGGCTCAGCGGCCTCGACCACCGGGTCCTTACCTACGCCGATCTCAAAAGCCTCCTGCCAAACCGCGACTCCCGCAAACCGGAGCGCACGCTCGAACTGCACCTGACCGGCAACATGCACCGCTACATGTGGTCCTTCGATGGCATCAAGTTTTCGGAAGTGGACGGACCGATTCGGTTCAATTACGGCGAACGACTTCGCCTCACGCTGGTGAACGACACAATGATGTCGCACCCGATACACCTGCACGGAATGTTCGTCGAACTGGTGAACGGCAACGGCCGCTACAATCCGCGCAAGCACACGGTCGTATTGAAGCCTGCGGAGAAACTGTCGGTCGACATTACCGCGGACGCAGCAGGCAACTGGGCGTTTCACTGCCACCTTCTGTATCACATGATAGCCGGCATGATGCGCATGGTGTCGGTCGTGGGTGCCAGCGAGGTGGCACCATGAAAACGCTCGCACTGCTGACCGTTGGACTTGCCGTTTCCTTGCCGCTTCGTGCCGATGAAATGCACGAGAGTACTTTGAGTTTCGTGCAAGCCGACCGGCTGGAATACCAGCAGGACCCGGATACCTGGCTTTGGGATGTGCAGGGCTGGACTGGCCGCGATGTGCACAAATTCTGGTGGAAAACCGAAGGCGACAGCGAGGACGCCGAGTTGCAGCTGCTTTACAGTCGCGCCGTGTCGCCATTCTTTGATTTTCAACTGGGCCTGCGCCACGATTTCGAGCCCGGTCCTGAAAGAAGTTTTGCGACCATAGGGCTACAGGGTCTCGCTCCGCAATGGTTCGAAGTCGATAGTGCATTGTTCATTGCCGATGACGGCAAATTTTCCGCACGAATTGAAGTCGAGTATGAGCTGCTGTTCACCCAGAGACTGATTCTGCAACCGCGATTCGAAATGAACCTGGGCGCGTCCGATGAACCTGATTACGCGCTCGGTTCGGGACTGCGCAGCCTGGATTTCGGATTGCGATTGCGTTACGAGTTTCACCGCAAGCTGGCACCCTACATCGGTATCGAGTGGCAGAATCTTTACGGTGACACAGCGGATTTGGCCGGCGCATCTGGCGAGGACAGTCACAACGCGACGGCCGTTGCCGGCCTGCGAATCTGGTTCTAACAATTTCGACAGGTCGCCTGCAGTGCAGGCTCCGGCAGCGCACTCAGCAGCGGATGCCCTACCGGCGACACGGCGCCATGGCTTTCGAGCGAATTAAGACTTCTGAGCGAGAAAGGCATGGCGGCGTGGCGCCGGTGTCGCTGCTGTTCAGGCTAAGAGTCGCTTGCGGTGCACGCGACGATCCTCCTGCCCTGGTTCAGATTTTCGCGCGCCGCAGGCGCAGTGCATTGGCGATCACCGACACCGAACTCATCGACATGGCGGCTGCGGCCAGCATCGGGCTCAACAACATGCCGGTAAACGGGTACAGGATGCCGGCAGCGATCGGTACGCCCAGGGCGTTATAGACGAACGCGAAGAACAGGTTCTGCCGGATGTTTTTCATCGTGGCATTGCTCAATCGACGCGCCCGGGTAATGCCGCGCAGATCGCCCTTGACCAGCGTGATGCCGGCACTCTGCATGGCCACATCGGTGCCGCTGCCCATGGCGATTCCGACCTGCGCCTCGGCAAGCGCCGGCGCATCGTTTATGCCGTCGCCAGCCATCGCTACGATGCGACCCTCGCCGCGAAATTTTCGCACGGTAGCGGCTTTCTCCTGCGGAAGCACCTCGGCGATGACCTCGTCGATGCCGAGCTTTCGCGCCACCGCCGCCGCGGTTGTCTTGCTGTCGCCGGTCAACATGACGATGCGCAGTCCCTCGGCATGCAGCGCCTTGATCGCTTCCGGGGTCGATTCCTTGACCGGGTCGGAGACGCCGATCAGTCCGGCGGCGCGTTTGTCGATCGACACGTACATGACGGTTTCACCTTCGCCCCGGCGAGTTTCGGCCAAGGCTTCGAGTGCGCCGACATTGCCTGCGCTTTCAAGCAACATATGACGATTGCCGACCGCGACCTGTCGACCGTCAACCAATCCGCTGACACCTTTGCCGGTCAATGAGTCGAAGCTCGTTACGTCTGCCGGTTTGATGCCCCGCGCTTCGACGCCGCGCACGATCGCTGCGGCGAGCGGATGTTCGCTGGCCCGCTCCAGTGACGCGGCGAGCCGCAGCATTTCGTTTTCATCGATATCGCCGGTCGCCTTGACGAAGGTCAGCCTCGGCTTGCCTTCGGTCAGGGTTCCGGTCTTGTCGACGATCAGCGTATCGACCTGGCGCAACACCTCGATCGCTTCGGCGTTCTTGAACAACACACCCTCGGTTGCACCGCGACCCGCGGCAACCATGATGGACATCGGTGTCGCCAGGCCGAGCGCACAGGGACAGGCGATGATCAGTACCGCGACCGCGTTGACGATGGCGTAAGCCAGGCGGGGTTCCGGACCGATGCTGCCCCAGGCGAGCGCGGTCAGTATCGCGACGACGACGACCGCCGGCACGAACCACGATGAAACCACGTCGGCAAGCCTCTGGATCGGCGCACGGCTGCGCTGTGCAATGGCCACCATGTGCACGATTTGCGATAACAGGGTGTCGCTGCCGACACGCTCCGCGCGCATGATCAGGCTGCCGGTCGCGTTGATCGTGCCGCCAATCACCGGATCGCCTGCCGACTTCATCATCGGCATGGACTCTCCAGAGACCATGGACTCGTCGACGTAACTCACACCATCAACTACGGCGCCGTCGGTTGGAACCTTCTCGCCCGGTCGCACGCGAAGGCGATCGCCGACCTGAACTTCGGCCAGCTCGACATCCTGTTCGTTGCCGTCGGCGTCGATGCGTCGTGCCGTTTTCGGCGCCAGCCCGAGCAGGGCCCGGATTGCCGCGCCGGTGCGGCTGCGTGCGCCAAGTTCGAGCACCTGGCCTAGCAGGACCAGCCATACGATCATGGCCGCTGCTTCGAAATACACCTCGACATGGCCGCCATGGCCGCGAAAGGCATGTGGAAACCAGCCGGGAACGAGCACGGCGACAACGCTGTAAAGCCACGCTACGCCTACGCCCATAGCGATCAGCGTGAACATGTTCGGGCTGCGGTTGACGAGCGATTGCCAGCCCCGTTCAAAAAACGGCCAGCCGGCCCACAGCACGACGACTGAGGACAGCAGCAATTGCAGCCACCGGAGCTTGTCTGGAGAAACGAGCATGTCCAGCGGCCTGCCGGGAAACATTTCGGCCATGCCAAGAAAGAACACCGGCAATGTCAGTGCGATGGCCCAGCGAAAGCGTCGCCGCATGTCGACAAATTCCGGGTCCTCCTGATCATCGGCCGACGGCAGTACGGGCTCGAGTGCCATGCCGCAAATCGGGCAAAGCCCGGGTCCATTGCGCAGGACCTCCGGGTGCATCGGGCAGGTCCACTGCCCGGCAGCTGCCAGAGTCGCCGGCACGGCCGCCGGTTCTACGGGTTTGTGCTCGTGCCCGTGGTGGTCGTGACCCTGGTGATCGTGGTGACAGCAGTGCTGTTGATTCATCGAAAATGCCTCCGAAAATCTGTCTGGCAATTTGTTACGAACAGCAATCCTTTCGAAGTTGAATCGGCGGACATTTGACATCGCCAAAGGAACAAAACACGCAGCAGTCGCCTGCGGCTGGCCTGAGCACGACACGGCAACCGCGGCATTCGTAGAAGAACTGGCAGGCGTCGGTTGGCATGCGCTCGCGCGCTGCATGACCGCAATGCGGACAGGTGATCGTTGAGTACTCAGTCAATTTTGGCACCGATGTGAATTTCGCCGCGCTGCCGTGCCAGTGCAACCTGCCGGCGCCGCTCCTCGAGCCTTGCGGCGCGATCCGCTTCCAGTTCGTTGATGCACTTCGGGCAGAACACACCCTCGCGATAGTCCGGAGACTCGAGATCCTCGCTGGACAGCGGGCGGCGGCAAGCGTGGCACTGCACGTAACCGCCCTCGGCCAGATCGCGATCGACCGCGACCCGCTTGTCGAAGACAAAGCACTCGCCCCGCCACCGATTATCTTCGGGATCGACGGTATCGAGATAATTGAGAATTCCGCCCTGCAACTGGAAGACCTTCGAAAAGCCGAGTTCCTGCATCAGCGCCGAGGCTTTCTCGCAGCGTATGCCGCCGGTGCAAAACATGGCGACCGGCCGATCGCGGCCGCCGGCGGCCAGTTCATAGGCAAACTTCGAAAACTGGCGAAAACTGTCGGTCTGCGGGTCGACCGCCCCGGGGAATGTGCCAACCTCGATCTCGTAATGATTGCGCGCATCGATGAGCAAGGTGTTCGGGTCCGATATCAGGCAATTCCACTCGGCGGGCAATACGTGCTCGCCCGTGTGACGTTGTGGCTGAATATCCGGGCGCCCCAGCGTGACGATTTCGTTCTTCACCCGCACCCGCATGCGCCGGAACGGCGGTTCCGCTGCTTCGGTCCAGCGGCCATCGATTTCCTCACCGAGCCCCAGTTCGTCCAGCAGCCACTCGAAATCCGGATCCGCAATATCGACGAATCGATAGAAAGACACTACGGCAATGGGAGTTTGATTCTTGGCCATGTGGATTACAGGCGCTCAATGCCCGGCGCATCCAGGGTAAGAGACAGTATGCTGTGGCGAATGTCCTCGCCCAGCACCAGGCGGGCGTCGACCCCTATACTCTCGAGGTCATCGTCGAATTCGATGAAGCCAGCCGCATTCCGCCGCAACACATTCTGTTCCCGAAGGGCCGTGACGAAGTCCTGGAACAATGCCTTGTCGAAGAAATCCGGCGAGTTCAGTCCATAGATCATTGAAAGGCGTTGCGCACTCTTCTGGCACAGCGTCTCGAGCTTGGTCCGGGTCAACGTGCCGGAGCCGTTTTTGACCAGCAGCGCGATTGCCAGGTAAAAGCGCTGCAGCATCGGCACCATGACCTGGCCGAGCATCAGCAACTGGTAGGCGCTCGCCGATCCCGTTGCCGGCCGAACCAGGCATTCGCCGTCACGCGTCAGAAGTTCAAGATCGACGAGTGCGCTGATGGCCTCCGTGGTCACTGCATCGATGTCCTCGAATCGCCATTTCACACACAACTCCCGTTGCATGAACGGGTAAATGAGGCGCAGCAGGCGCTGCAATTCCGTGTGGTGCAGCCGTCGCCCCTGGATAAAACAACAGGCAATCGATGCCGGCACGGCAAACAGGTGATTGACGTTATTGCGGAAGTACGTCATCAGCACGGCATCGCTCTCGGCCATGTGTACGACGTCGCCGAGCGGATGTGCGGTTCGGCTGATGACACCGAGACGCTCGCCGTGATCGACGATCTCACCGGGTGACAGCTCCGGGATCGTCACGGAATCCGAATAGCGAAATCGGTTCAGGAGATCGATGCTCAGTTTGAGCTGCCGGTGCAGTTCCATTTCGCCTATGGTCTGTTTCGGTGTCGACAGCAGAACGGTCGCGAGCAGGCTGATCGGCGTCACTGCAGCGGCTGAGTTGATGCCTGTCATGATGCGGTTACCGAGCTCGTTCACGATGTCGGTGACCCACTCCGGCTTGTCGTCAGCTTCGCGCACCTGGTTTCGCCAGTCGGGTTTACATTTCTCCAGAATCGGCTCGATGCGGATCGGTTCACCGATATTGACGTAGACCTTGCCGAAGTTTTCACGCAGCGACTTGATCGAGCGAATCAGTCCGACCAGCGTTTCCTTTTTCTTTTCCGCGCCGCTCAGTTCGCGGATAAACGAATCGCCCTCGATCAGCTTTTCGTAACCAAAGTAGATCGGCATGAAAGCGAGCCGCCGGCGCGGATTGCGCAGCCATGAATCAACGGTCATTGCCAGCATTCCGGCCTTTGGTGGCAACAATCGCCCGGTGCGGCTGCGCCCGCCCTCGACGAAATACTCGATCGGGTAACCGCGCGTGAGAATCTGGTTCAGATAGGCGTTGAAAACCGTCGCGTACAGCCGGTTGCCTTTGAACGTACGCCGCAAAAAGAAAGCGCCGCCGCGGCGCAGTATCGTGCCGATGATCGGCATATTGAGATTGATTCCCGCGGCCGTGTGCGGAACGCTCAGTCCTTCGTTGTACACAATGTAGCCGAGCAGCAGGTAATCGATGTGGCTGCGATGGCAAGGTACGTAAATGACTTCGCAATCCTTGGCTACGTCGCGTAGATTCTCGACGTTGGTCAGCACGATACCGTCGTAAATGCGAGTCCATAGCCGGTCGAGGAATCGTTCGACCATGCGTATCGTCGGATAGGAAATGTTGGCGGCAATTTCGAACGCGTAGCGGCGCGCCTTGTGTGTCGTTCGTTCAAGCAAGGCCCGGTGGTCGCCTGCCTCCGCTTCGATCGCGCGCCTGACTCGCGGATCCAGCAATACCTGGTTGATCAGTGCGCCGCGGTGTGACAGGTCCGGGCCAACCGTTGCCGTCCTGCGTTGCCTGAAATGCACGCGGAGCACGCGCGACAGCTTGCGAAATGCCACGCCGGGTTCGAGACCCTCGTTGATGATCGAACTCAATGGTAGCGGGTGACTGATTCGCAACAGGGTATTTCTGCCATGAACCAGCGTCGCGAAAAACTTTCGCGTGCGCCCCATGACATCCCAGTCCTCGGAGAACAGGAGCTTGAACAACGAACGCTCCTTGTCCGGTGAGCGTCCCCAGTAGATAGCGACCGGTATCAGCAGCAATTCCTGTCCGTCTGCCGCGACCGCCGCATCCACAATGCGTTGCAGGCGCGCGGAACCGGACACGCGCGGCTTGCGGAAAATAAAACCACTCTTCCGCCGCAGCACCACAATTCTGCTGCGTTCGTGAAGTCCACAATAATCAAGAACGTCCGACGGCGGAGGCAGTCTGTGCAAGCGGCAGACACGCTCGAGCGCCAGCGTATCGGCAAGACCGCCGGTCTCCAGTACATAACAGACTTTTGCATCCTGCCCGGCAAGCAATGCGGCCGGATCGTCGGGCAGCACGGAGGGACGCGCCCAGATCGCCAGGATTTTCCCGGCCAGCCAGTACCATGGCCTGAAGAGGACTCGTAACGCGTTCATTGACTGCCAATCTTACCGAATTACGCCTGCTTCGGCGGGCGAATTCCCTGGGTCAGCTCATAGTACGAGGCTACGGGTCTATCCAGTTTTTCGGTGCGCAAGAATTCTGCGAACGAGCTGCTGAAGACATCGCTTCGCAATGCCCACCAGATCTGGAACCCGGGACGGGAATGGTAAGTCAGCATCAGTCGCTTCCATCCCATCCAGACGTCATCCTCCAGGTACCCTTTTCGGTACTGGTAATACATGTTTTCGAAGTTGTGGAAACACACAAAGAACAGCTGCGAGATGCGGGCCTTGTCATCGGCACTGAGCGACTCGAATTCTTCCAGTGCATTGCCAAAAAGTGCGGAGAGGCCCGGCGTTCCGGCTATGGCCCGGTTGAGTGCGCCAAATTCACTGACGATGGCCTGATAGGTGGAAGTTCTCGCGGCCTCGGTGTTGCCTTTCACCTGGACCGCGAGATAGACGAGCGATATCAGAACAGCGATCGATCCGACGAAATCACCAATGCTTCCGAGCTCTTCAATCGACACAATTGCTCTCCCCGACGCACCAGAGCTGCGGATTCACTACTCGGGCAGTGTTTTGCCGGACCCGCCCATTTCTGCCGGGAAGTCCTTCATCTTTGGCAAGCCATCCTTGATGCGCAGCACAGTCGATTCATAGTTCACGTGAATTCCCGGTTCGAACTTGAGCGTCGGAAGTATCGCGGCGTAGACGTCTGTGAACCCGCCGGCGGGATGCTCTGTCAGGACATGCCCACCGCACTTTGTGCAAAACTTTCTTTGGCTCCCTTTGGTGAGCGCGAAATTCGCCAGCTTGTCTTTCCCTTTGACCACGGAGACCTGGTCGGGCTTCCAGAGCGTGAACGCATTCACGGGTCCTGCACTCCATGCACGGCAGTCCTTGCAATGGCAGTAGCCCATTGCAAACGGCGCGCCCGACGCCTTGATCTCAACGGCCCCGCAAAAGCAGACTCCCTTGTGACTATTGTCTTTTGTTGCTGCCATTTTTTGGCTCCTTTTGGTTGTTTTGATCAGGCATTCAGCCGGAACGCAATCGATCGAATTCAGGTGACAGTAACCTCAATTCCCACCCTGTCATTGTATCCCATCGAATCGAAATTGATGGTGAAACGTCCTTTTTTGCGCGTTGCTGTTGGCCTGGAAGGGCCAAGCCATTCAGTAATCCATTCAAACGTGAATTGGCGTACAATGCAGAATCCACAGTATTTCAACTCGCGGCCACCTACGGCTTTGCGAGAAACCGCTGCTTTCGAGATGTGAACGGGTCGGAAGTCCAGACGGTTGCTGGTGGCCACTCTATTTGCAGGTGAAGTCGTATGACTAATGTATCGTCGTTCTTTGGGGAAGCGTACCAGATCGACTCGGTGAAACCGTCGGATGCTCCACATGGAGTGAACGGAATGAATTGGCACTGCTACATTATTGTGCAGGGTGGCAGTTTTATTCGTGGCTACCGCCAGGGAAGCCACTCCGTCGTGATGAGCGCGGTAGAGCAAATCGTCGAGCAATTAAATGAGCGCCGATTCGGCAAACGGTGGCGCGCGAATCCGGTTGCACCGTCCCTGGAGGATCGCCCGATCGAGGTCGAATTAGAGTGACAGTAACCTTAATTCCGACCCTGTTAGCCGGTCTCATCGAATTAAGGTTTCTGTCACCCTAATTCAATAAATAGCGATTGGATTTCCCGGCGACCCGGTGGCACCTTTGATCTTCAGCGGCGACCAGGTAAACAGGAACTCGTAAGCCTTGTCGGCCACAAGCTGGCTCAGGTCGAGATTCTCGATATTCCAGATCCCGCTGCGCGTCATCATCTTGATGTGGCACTCGAACGGCTGCAGGTTTTCGCCGCCAAAATTGTTGGCGACTGCCTCGCTCGACGCCGTGTCTCCACCCCAGAGGATGATCTTCTTCCTGGCCAGGTACTCACAGGCCGAAATGCCAAACCCGGGCCCACCGGCATTGAACTCGGCTGTCCGCTTCTGTTTTTCGGCGGCGTCGTAGGTGTCCCATCGGGACGGGTCCCAGATATCGCCGTGGCCGGTGTAAAGGAACACGCAGTCACCTTCACCAATCGGGTCGATGCCCTGCTTCTGAACCATAGCCTCGATGTCGGCGACACCGATGATTCCGGGATCGTCCACGCTGTTTTCAACTGGAACCGGCAAGCGGCCGCCGTGATACGCAACCGCATCGAGCAGCACACCACGGCACACGAAACCGATTTTGGCGACGTGCTCAACCCCGAGCGGACCCAGGCCATAGCTGCTGATGCCGGCATCGTCGAGGTAGCGGCCGTTGTAAAAGAACAGCCCTTTGGAGGTGTTCACGCCAATGTGGCCCGGGCCGTCAAACTGCGTCCCGATCTGGCCGATCTCGCCGGACACGAATTCATCGTTGTAAACCGCTTCCTGCTCACCAACCGGTCTACCGGTCGGCAGCCCTGGAATGATCAATCGCCATCCACGTTCAGCAAATGTGGGCGCATCCTGCTGGTAGACTTTGCCGAGCGTTGCGACTTTGCCAAGCTTCACGAGCTTTACGGCACTCAACACCATCGCCGGCGTCGTGCGATTTACGGCGCCCGCCTTGTCGTCCGGGCCCCATTCACCGGGCGCCCAGTTTTCCGTTAGGGGTTGGTCATTTTCCGCGCTGGCCGCGCCAGGCATTACCGTACACACGAGTGCAACGCTGGCCAAAGCCAGCCGAATGTTGGCTGTAAAGACTGTCATGTCACTCTCCATTTCAGGCGATCAACATTGACTCTCAATTCCTTTCTTCGTCCGGGTCGTCCGGGTCTTCCGTGCCCTCTTCCATCTGCTTCATGGCTTCGTCCATGTCCACTTTTTGCTGCATCACGGTGTCTTCGACGCCCTTTGCCTGGTCGACGGACTCGATCAAAGGATCGAAAACTGTTTCCTCGTCCTCTTTGCTGGCGGCATCGTCTGCGGGTTCATTGCCGCAGGCCGACAGCATCAGGCAGAACATGACCAGGGTCAGAATTTTCATGCGCGTCTCCTCGTAATTTTTTGCCCGGCAATCTGCCGTACAAATTGCGCCAGGTACTCGTTGATCTCGGCGATGTTGTCTGTCAGGCGGTGATCGCCATCGAGCAGGTGCAATGTTGCGCGGCACTGACGGGCAAAGCGAATGCTGTTTTCGACCGGCACCACATCATCGCGCCAGCCGTGCACGATGACGATGGGAATGTCCGGCGGCTCCGGCGTCAGATCCTCGAATTCCGGCATGAAGTAGGCAGGCGCCAGCACGAACAGTCCCGCAGCATTTACCGCAGGAGCAGCCGCGGTTGCCACGTGCCCGCCCATGCTCGAGCCAACCAGGATGAGCGGCTCGCGGACGCCGCGGCATGCGGCGATCAGCTTGTCGACGCGATCCGTCGGGTCCGCGATGCCTTGGTAGTCGATGCTTTCGATGCGGCAACCCAGCGCTTTCACCGTCTCCGACATCGCTTGAATCTTGGCGCCCCAGGGGCCGCTCTCCTGTCCGTGCGAAAAGTAAACGGCCGGCATGCTCATATGAGGATGCCCTCGCCACCCTGGCACAGGTCTTCAATCAGGCGCGCGATCAGCCAGTCGCGGTCCTGGCCCCACAGTGCAATTTCACCCAGCCGGAATACCGGAACGCCCCAGACACCGGACTCCGTCATGACCTCGCGGTTAGCTTCGCACTGTGCGCGCCATTCCGTGCTATCGAGCGCGGCCTTGACCTCCGGCCAGAACAGCCCGGCTTTTTCGGTGACCTTGCGCAGACCCTCGTCCGTTGCAACATCGGTCGCTTCGTTCCAGATGGCGTTGCCCGCCTCGAAGAGAAATTCGCGCTCCTTGCCTTCGCTTTTCGCATAGTAAAAAGCCGCGATGCAGCGCTCCGCGCCAACACCGACAGCATCGCAAATCCTGTGAAATGGAATGCCAAGACGGGCGGCTTCCCGCTTGGCATCTCGTGCAATGTAGAGCAGCTTGGTCTTTGGCATCGGCAAGCCGCGCATGACCATCGGCAATACCGGCCGCACATCGACCTTTAGACCGAAAGCTTCGGCTATGCGGTAGGCCGATCGCAACGAAATGTACGCGTACGGGCTGCGGAAGGAATAAAAGAGTTCGAGCGGCGGCAGTGACTTCGCCTTGTCCGGCACGGCCCCTGGCAGGTTCAGGTGCATCGCCTGTCGTATCGAGGCGAGCGCAGTATTCGGCTTGCCGGTTTTGTTCAGGCCGAGTGCATCGAGGCGCGCAAGCAGGTAATGCAGGCGATCGACACCCCAGTACCACTCGCCGCCATAGTGCAGGGTCGCGCAGTTGTAATGCCCAAGGGATTGGAGCAAGGCCTGGTTTTTGGCGATCACTGCAGATGCCGCCGCCTTGTCGTGACCGATGAATCGCTTCACGCCCTCGGTATCGCCGCGCCAGTAGGCGCTCAACGCCGCTCGCAGCGTCTCCGGAAAGTTTTGCGACTCGTGTTCGTTCGCCAATGCATCGAGCAATGCGCGGCGGTGTTCGACCACCGGCGCGGTGCTCTTGTCGAGAAACGGTATGCCGAGTTCGCGGGCCATGAGCTCACAGTCCCGGACCGCGTATTCGGCGAGCATTCCGGGCTGCGGTGTGTATTCGTTGCCGAGCGACTGCGCCAGGTAAATTTTCACCACGACGTCATAGTGAGCTGCAAACTGCGGCAGGTAATGACTCAGCAAATAGGAATACGGATCGTCGAGTTGCAGGAACACCGACACGAGATGCGGTCTTCCGGTGAGTTTCCGCCGCAGTTCGGCAACACGTCGCTGCAACTCGACGTAAGGGTAATCGAGATACAGGTTCAGCAGCTGGCTGCGCAGCTTTTTCTTGAGGCTCAACGTTGGTCCCACGCAGCGCTCGGCTTCCACAGCAACTCATCGAGGTCCGGCTGCCATCGATACTTACGCATGTCGACCTTCCCTCCCTGCACCGTGACGTCCTCCATCTTAAGCCGTTTGACCTGCTCCTTGTACGGCCGACTGCCCGCTGCAAAGGCAATGCGTCCCGACGAAGTGATCACACGATGCCATGGCAGGGTATGGCCGCGCGGAAGCTGGCGCAGCGCATAACCGACCTGCCGCGCACCTCGCGGAATGCCGGCAATTGCGGCGATCTGGCCATAACTTGCAACATTGCCTTGCGGTATGTCACTCACCGTCTGCCAGATGCGCTCATTGCGCTTTTGCATTGGCGATTTTTCAGTCATCCGCTTTGCTCAAACCCAGGCGCTGGCGGATTTCGCGTCGCGCCTCGTTGAGGACCGTTTCCTTGTCCAGGCTGTCGAGGATCGCTTTGACCACCTGCTTCGGCCCGCCCTCGCCCCAGGATTTTCCCTGCGCCAGGTATTCCGCTGCCACGCGGCCGACCAGGTAAGTGCTGTAGTAGGCAATGGCGCCTTGCGCACCGGCCGTGAGGATGGTCGACAATCCGAGTGTGCCGACCTTCAGGGCACTCGATACAAAATGCAGTGCCCACACCGTGCCCATCAGCGCCGCGGCTTCCGCGGCAATGACCCGCACCAGCGACCCGGCTTCGTTGCGGCTGAGCGGCAAGTCGTACACGCGGGATAAGTGCATGATCATGCCGATGTCGATGAATGCGGCCGCAAAGAGATCGGCCACCGGGACCGGGTTGAAGGCGACCGCAATACCCTTGGCAATGCAGTAACTGCGCACCAGGCGGTCGCCGAGTTCGCGGCGTGCGTGCAATATGCGCCGGCCGACCTGGTCGCTCAAATCCGCGGCAAAGAGACTGGCGTTCAGCGCTGCGAGCGTCTTGCCTTCGGATTCGAATATTTCCCACAAACGCAGGCGAAGTTGCGCAATGTCCGCTGCGCGTTCGCGCAAGGTTTCGGTTTCTCTTCCATCGCTGCCGCGCACGATGACCGTCTGCGGACGCGGCTGCGCTGCAACGGCGATAACATCTTCTGCCTTGACGAGACGTTCGGTCTTGCGGCGAACGGAATTGACAAGCTCCGCAATTTCCGCCTCGCTGTAGAGATCGCGCTTGTTCAGCGCGACCACTACCGGCCGGCCCTGCCCGACCAGTGTTTTCAGTGCGCGCCGTTCGCTGTCGGTGATATCGCCATCGAGTACAAAGATGACGAGGTCGGAACGATGTGCAACCTCTTTCGCCATCTCTTCACGCGCCTCGCCGCCCGCTTCGTCGAGCCCCGGTGTATCGATGAGGAAGACGCCGCCCGCTTCGATCTCGGACCAGGGTTCGATCGCGGATTGCCGCGTTTCGCCGTGCAACGGGCTTACCGCAAATTTCTCTTCGCCGATGAGTGCGTTCAGCAACGAGGACTTGCCGGTGCTCACCCGGCCAAACGCAGCAATGTGCAAGTGCCCGTGCTCGAGCTTCTCCAGCATCGCCTGCACCTGCGTGTAATCGTGAGCCAGCGTCTCGCGTATGCCGGCCGGCAGGCGCGAATCCTCGATCAGTTCCTTCAGGCTTTCGCGGGCCAGCGCGAGATGCGCAGCGCCGCCGTCGGCTTCGACCTCAATCTCTTTTTTCTTCTCGCTGTTCCAGCGCCATCCTGGCCACTTGCCGAACACCCGCTTCAATATGTTCACCGATGCCTTCCTCGAATTCCTTTGCGGCTTCTTCGGGCAGGAGTTCGCCGTGTTTGGCCAGCGTATGCACCAGGCTCCTGCCGAGCGCATCGAAGATCAGGCCATAGGCTACCGCATGCACGAGGCCGCCCGCGACCGTGCCAATGCCGGGAAAGGCCTTGAGCCCATTGCCGGCCACCGCGAGGCTCAGCGGCACGAGCCTGCCGGCCCGGCTCTGGCTCAAACTCAGGAACATTTCCACATCGAGATCACGCGGCGCCGCGCCGTACAGGCGGCAGAGCTGCTGGGTCATGCTGGTGCCGATGTAGCCCTGGATCAATACATCGGTGCCGGGACTCACCGAGGCCAGCGCGCCGACCACGGCTTTGCGCGTGGAGCTGCGAATGATCTGCTCGGAGCGCTGCTGCCGGTAACGCGCCTCGGCTTCGACCAGCTTGTCCGCGGCCAGTCGAAACACTGCGCGATCCCTGCGC
>JAHKKM010000210.1 GCA_020027645.1 Pseudomonadota bacterium | reverse complement strand
AAATCCTTCCACCGGCACCGGTTTGCCGAATCCTTCCAGCGGTTGCCCGGTCGCTGCATCCAGCGCGGTAAGGAAGAAGCCCGGCGACGTAATGTAGATGACCAGCTTGCCGTCGAGTTTGGCGAACGCTACTCCCTTGCCGTAATCCTTGCGCATCGAGTAATCGTAGCGTGCTGTTTTCGGTTCACCGTAGGACCAGAGGAGTTCGCCGTTGGCGGGATTAAGTGCGACCACGTAACGCCGCGGACCGGCCACCGTGTAGAGCCTGCCGTCGATGTAGCTCGGCGTGGACCGGCCGCTCTGCGCGTTGAAACTGGCGCCGTCCCAGACCCAGGCTTCTTCCAGCTCTTCGAAATTGTCCGCGTTGACCTGGTCGGCCGGGGAGTAGCGTGTATGCGCTGCATCGCCGCCGAGATAATGCCATTGCCCGTTCTCGGTGCCACGCTCAGTACCGCGATTAGTACCGCTTTCCGCCGCAAACGCAGCTGGTGCAATCATTAAGATCAGCAAAGCGATTGCCAGTACCAGCGAGCACAACAGAAAAACAGGCCGGGCCCACGCCGGCATGACTTGAACGGTCCTCATTGACTTCCCCCTGGCTGTACGCGAATTGCGTTTCGCTCCATTCTGCAACCAGCCGCCGCCGGGCGCCAGCTCAGTGTGGTGCGATCGTAATGCTGTCGAGTTCGTTGTTGTCGTTGCTGAGCGGCTTGCCGCCGGCCGGATAGCGGTTCAATGACAGCATATAGGCGAGGATGTCCACGTAGTCTTTCAGCGGGAGCACCCCGGGATTGGTCTGCGGCATCGAGGTATTCATGACCGTGTACATGGTGCCGAGCGTCTTTCCTTCCCAGGCAATAAACACCGGTCGGAAATACTTTTTGTCATGGCACAGGAGGCAGTTATCCTTGTAAAGCTGCTCCCCGATTTTCGCCTGCTCCTTGCTGTACACGGCATCGTTGGTCGTGAGCCCGTCCGCCGACACGTCTGCGGCCACCGCCACAACTGCTAGCATTGCCAAGCGAACGATCCGTTTCATCGCACGACCCGTCCAAAGACTCCGCAATTCTGCGGTGACTTCAGTGAACCGTACCTGAATCATCGGCATCCGGATCGTACAAGGCCATGGTGGTCAGCGTGCTCCCGGTCTGCAGCATGATGTACTGCTTGCCCTTGTGCACATAGGTCATCATGCCGTAGCTGCTCACCGCCGGTGCTTCGACCCTGCCGAGTTGTTCGCCGGTAGCCTTGTCGATAGCGTAAAGCTGCGGTGTGCCGTCACCGGACTGGCCTGCATAGATCAGCAGCGTACTGGTGACCGTCATCGGTGCGACCGAGACACCGTAACCGGTGTTCGGAATATCCATGCCCTTCAGGTCCGGGTGATTCAAGACCTTGTCCGAGGTCTCGCCGACCGGAATCCACCACAGGTGCTCGCCGGTGTTCATGTCGATGGCGGTGATGCGGCTGTAAGGCGGCTTGAACATGTTCAGGCCGTCCGGGCCCTGCACCGCACCGTAAGGCGGCGTCACCACCCAGTCGGCAATGGTCGACCCGGTCGGTTCCTTGAGGACAGCATCGCGCTCCTGGCCGGGGGCCAATATGCGGTATGAGCAGTGCTTGCGAGAAGTTACGTAAAGGATGCCGGTGGTCGGATCGGCAGCCGATGGACCATCGATGTTGGTACCGCCGATATCGCCCGGGCACCACAGCGCGGCTTTCTTGCCGAGATCGTTACCGCGGTGCAAGGGCGGATTGAACAGGGGACCGATTTCGTATTCTTTCAGGATCTCCAGCATGCGCTGCCTTAGTCCCGGCGTGAAATCGATCAGCTCGTCTTCGGTCAGACCCTGGTTGTCGTACGGCGCCGGTTTGGTCGGAAACGGCTGCGTTGCCGACAACTTTTCGCCGGGCACACGCGAAGCCGGTACGGCGCGTTCCTCGATCGGCCAGATCGGTTCACCGGTCTCGCGATTGAAGGTGTAAGCAAAGGCCTGTTTGGTCGTTTGCACAACGATCGGCACTTTCTTGCCGTCCATCGTGACGTCGAGCAGAACCGGGGCAGTCGGTGTGTCGTAATTCCAGATATCGTGATGCACCAGCTGGTAATGCCAGACGCGCTTGCCGGTCTTTACATCGAGTGCGATCAGGCTGGTGCTGAACAGGTTGTTGCCCGGGCGGAATCCGCCGTAGAAATCGAGCGTCGCGCCATTGGTCGGTATGTACACGATGCCGCGTTGCTGGTCGGCAGAGAGTGGCGCCCAGGAGGAAATATCACCGGTCCATTTCCAGGCGTCGCTTTCCCAGGTCTCGTGGCCGAATTCGCCGGGTCCAGGCAATACATTGAATTTCCACAGGAATTTACCCGTTTTTGCGTCGTAGCCGAGGATGTCTCCCGGGATGTTTTCGATGCGCGACTGGTTGTAGCCCTGTTCCGCGGAGTTGCCGACGACGATCACGCCGTTGACCACGATCGGCGGTGACGATGACGTGATATAGCCTTTTTCCAGCGGCAGTCCTTCGTAGGGATCGTATTCGTGGCCGAGGTCGGCGAGCAGATCGACCACGCCGGTTTGCGGAAATCCCTCTATCGGCACTGGCTTGCCGAAACCTTCCAGCGGCCGGCCGGTTTCCGCATCGAGTGCGGTGAGGAAGAACGCCGGCGAGATAATGTAGATGACGCCGCGGCCGTCTATTTCGTGATAGGCCACACCTTTGCCGTAATCCTGGCGCATCGAATATTCCCAGCGCCGAGTGTTGGGCTCACGGTACGACCAGATGGTTTCACCGGTGGCCGGATCGATTGCCACAACGTGCCGTCGTGGACCGGCGACTGTATACAGCTTGCCGTTGATGTAACTCGGCGTGGAGCGGCCGCTGGCGGCACCGAAGCTCGCGCCATCCCAGACCCAGGCTTCCTCGAGTTCTTCGAAGTTTTCGGCATTGATCTGGTCGGCAGGGGAATAGCGCGTGTGTGCCGAATCACCGCCCAGGTATTGCCACTGTCCGTCGCTGGTGCCGGGACCTTCGCTGTAGCCTGCTGCAGCCGCTGGCGCAGCGTCCTCTTCCAGGCAGCCGCCGATGCCAACTGCAAACGCAATAATAACTGTGGAACGCAGGACCAGCGCCTGCTGCAAAGCGACGTGCTTCATCAAAACTCCCCCGTGGTCACAAGCAAATCCGCCAACGGCATTCGGCGATTTTCAAGAGTGATTATTGTGTCGTCTACAGATGCAAAACCGGACGATCAGGATACCGCAGCCACTGAAACGAAGAAACCGGAGATTCCGGCGCACATTTGTGTCGGCGGGCGCGGCAGCCTGCATTAATATCCACTGAAACTTCAATCGGATACCTTATGCGCGTTGTGGTCCTGGGTGCAGGCGTGGTCGGCGTTACCACTGCGTTTTACCTTGCGAAACGAGGTTTTGAGGTCACGGTCGTCGACCGGGCGGAGGCCGTTGCGAATGGCGCGAGCCATGCAAACGCCGGACAACTTTCCTACAGTTTCACGGATGCGCTTGCGCGACCGGGCATGCCAGGAAAGTTGCCAGGGCTTTTCTTCGGTACCGATCCGGCAATTCTTATGCGGCCGCCGCTGGAAATGGATTTTGTTCGCTGGGGCATGCGCTTCGTTGGCCAGTGCACCATGAAAAATTACCGGCAGAACACCACATCGGTGTTGCAGCTTGCAATGCGGTCGTCGGTCTTGCTGCAGCAACTTCGCGACGAAATCGAAATCGACTTTGCGTTTCGCAAAGCCGGCAAACTGGTGTTGTACCGAAAGGCTTCCGATCTGGCGGCGGCAGAGCAATCCGTGTTGCTGAAACGAGGTTTCGGTTGCCAGACCACGGTGCTTACGATGCGCGAGGCGCGCGACATCGAACCATCGCTGGAGCGCATGCGCGAGGGTTATGCCGGCGCAGTCTATTCCTCGGACGATCATCTCGGCGATGCCAGGCTGTTTTCGATGCGGCTTGCGGATCAGCTGCGAAATCACTTCGACGTTCAGTTTCGCCTGGGTTCCGAGGCGACGGGCTTGCTGAAAGCACAGGGCAGGGTTGCGGGCGTGCACCTCGAGGACGGTGTGCTTGAGTGCGACGCGGTCGTTGCATGTCTTGGCGCATGGAGTCGCATTTTTCTGGGTCCTCTTCTGGGCCGCCAGCCACTGGTCCCGGTGCGCGGTTACAGCGTCACACTGCCGAGGGGCCGGCATTCTCCCAAGGTCAGTATTTCCGACGTCGAACATCGCATCGTCTACAGCGCCTTGAACGGTGATGT
>JAHKKM010000209.1 GCA_020027645.1 Pseudomonadota bacterium | reverse complement strand
TACGAACGATGCGTCCGTATCCATAAGGGTTGTCCATCTCCACGGTCAGCACCGCGACGTCGTCGCCTTTGCATGCATCGATGACGCGCTTCAGTGTTTCCGGGCGAATCAGGGGTACGTCGCCGAAAAGTATCAGCACCCGGTGACTGTCCGGTGTATCAGGCATGGCCTGCATAACCGCGTGTCCAGTGCCCAACTGTTTTTCCTGCAACGCCCACCGCAGCTTTTCGCCGGCAAATGCCGTTTTTACTGCGTCGCCACCGAAGCCGTACACAACGCAGATATCGGTTGCTCCAAGTGCTTTCGAGCTGTCGATCACATGTTGCAGCAGCGGCTTGCCTGCCAGCGTTTGCAGAACCTTTGGCAAGGCCGAACGCATGCGCGTCCCCTGGCCTGCGGCGAGAATGATTATGCTGAGTTTCACTGAAATATGGTTTCCGGCTTAGGCCGATTCCGGTCAGGGTTGAGGCCGCAGCGCATTAGGCAGGTCAAAATTTGTAGGCGACAGACGTCGTAATGCCAAAGTCGCTGCTCGATGCCCCCTCCGACTGCGGCTGGTTGTCAGAGCTGTAGTAGTAATCCAGTTGCCAGAAGAAATCGCTGATGATTTCCCACTTGAGAGTCGCGTCGAACTCGGTACGAACCCGCTTCGATTCGGTGAGGCTCGGTATGACTTCCAGACTCGTCGACCAGTCGAGTTCCGGGGTGTCGTAGCGATACCACTCCCATACCATCGTGCCGTACGATTCCAGCGAATCAACGTCCTCCGGTTGATCGACGCTGTTCTCGCGGGTTGCTTTCAATCCGCCCTTCAGGAGGAAGCGGCTGTTATTTGTCTGTCCCAGTATTCGTCCACCGCCCGCTGACAGCGAGGTGCGCAGGTTCAGGCCGAGTTCGTCGTTGACATCGAAACTCAGTCCGCCATCAGTCAGCCAGCGTTCTGGCCAGAGACGCGTGTAATTGAATTCGAGGGAGTCGCGTTGGCTCGATTCGTTGTTGTCGCTGTCCGAAACCAGGGACGAGAAATCGACCGAGAAGACACGCTTCACGCTGCGGTACCGGGTGTCCATGCCAACATTGAGTTGTGTGATATCGCTGGCTTTCGAATAGTTGTAGCCGAGAGAAACGTTCACATCCAAAGCACGGAATCCGCCCATATCGATCTGGTCCATTGCAACCACCCTGTCACTGTCGAGCTCTGCCGGGCCATCCGCGGTATCGATCACAACCTTGAATTTTTCCTTCGCCATTCTGACCTGCCCGAAGTACAACATGCCGCTCTGCGTCTGGACCTGAATGTCCTGATCAACACGGATGTAGGCAACCTTGTTCCACTCGATTTTGATTGTCCCGGTAGGGTCCGTATCGAAACTGAGTTGCCCGCGGTCGAGCGATTTCATCTCGCCTGTCAGCCGGTCGCCATTTTCGAACACCACGACATCGGTATCGTCTGCCACGGCAGGCACCGCTATTAAAAGGCAGACACACAGCATCAGTTGCCTTGGGATAGTGAGAAAGGCTTGATTGTAAGCATCGGGTCGGTTCATGGCAGATTTCCGGTATTCAGCCCAAGTGGCTAATTTTCAGGCTTATTTTATGATCGGGGAGGTATTGTTTGCCGGGCAATTATTATCGTTCCGCCGCGCGAATGCCAACAGGCGGGACTGGCAGTAATGCTCCAGGTAAATTGCCGCTCCGTTCATCACAATAGTAGTATGCACATGTCTCGGGCCTGTTCCTGGCGCCGCCGGAAGCCCTGTGGAGGATTTCATGAAGTACCTGATCAATCGACTGTCAATCGTCAGCTTAGCCATGTTCGCACTGTTGCTTTCCGCCTGTTCATCCGGTCCCGATATCCGCTCCGACTACGACAGGGCCGTCGATTTCAGCGGCTATCGAACCTACAATTTCATCGATGGCGCGGGGCCTGACGGGGAGGGTTACCAGAGCCTGTTCACCAAATACATGCTCTCGGCCATTACGCTGGAGATGGAGAGCCGGGGCTATACCATGTCGGACAATCCCGACCTGCTCGTGAACTTCAACGCTTTCTTACAGGACAAGACCAAAGTCACGACGACTCCCTCGTCGATGGGCGGCTACTACGGATATCGCGGCGGCTACTACGGTCCCTGGGGCGGTTACGGTTACGGAACGGACACCCAGGTGTCGCAGTACACCGAGGGCACGTTCAACATCGATCTCATCGATGCACGAAAAAAACAGTTGGTATGGGAAGCCGTTGGCGTCGGTCGCATAACTGACGAGAAGCTTAAAAACCTCGAGCAATCCGTTAAGGAAGGTGTGCCGAAGTTTTTTGCCTACTATCCGTTCCGTGTCGGAGAAGCGCTGCCGCCTCCGGTCAAACAGTAGCCAGGCAATGGCCATGGGAATTTGTCGATGATGCGATTTGTGCCGGGGCTCGCTGGCGCGGTGCTGGCATACATCGCGCTGCTGATGATCCAGTGGCTGGACAATGGCTGGATTCATGCGACGCTTTTTTTTGCTGTGTATCTGTTTGTGGCGGTCGGCGTCGACAAGGCAATGAGCAGTTATCGACGGAATTCGGACTGAAACCGGCCACAGTTCACAGACAATTATTCAGCTTCGGTTAACCTGCAGTTACGCAGGATGCCGCCATGCACCGACTTTTGCTGATTCCAGCCTTGATTGCCGCCGCTGCACCTGCTTGCAGCGGCGAGATCTACCTGCGCGACGGGGTAACGGACGGCGATACTTTTTATCTCGCTGACGTAGCTCTGCAAGACGATGACCCGGTGTTGCAGAGCTGGGTCAGCTACAGCCTGACACGCAGTGCCTGCCAGTTGCAGATCGGCGGTGACAACCCGGCACGTGCAAGCTCCTTCGATTGCGAACTCACGGCGCGCCAGCACCTGCTGGAAACCTGGCAGGAGCAGCGCAGCGACAGCCAGGCAAGCGACGGTGAATACCTGGACGATCTGCTGCTCGTGCAACAAGCCGGCTACCTTGACGAATACGTGGCGCACTACTTTCACCGAAAGTCATGGCAACTTCCGGCCGACATCGAGACTCACGCGTTCGATGGGTGGCGGCGCGAAAACCTCCGCGGCCACAGGCCGCAAACGCGATTGATCGGATCGTGGAATTACGCCGAGAAGGTCCGCGAAGCGCGCTGACAACGCTCGACGCAACGTACGCACGCCAGCGAAAAAGGTGTCAGGTTTATTTTCCTGTTAAGAATAAACCTGACACCTTTTCGGGAAAATAAACCTGACACCTTTTTCTCCGTTGCGGCTGCGGCGATCGAGGGCCGGCGACGCAGTGTTGCGCCGTTCGAGCGCATCTCTTCTAAGTGAGAACGGCGCAACCTGTGGCGCCGGCTAACAGACGATGTTTCGGAAGATGTCGCCCGCGAGGCGGGCTCCTACATCCTATTCAGCCTCCACGGTTTGGCGATACTTCGCGAACCAGCCGAGTATGTTGTCGACCTTGGCAATCAATTGTGAGGGCCTCGCAGCAGAGTCGTGCGACGCTTCCGGAACGCGCACCAGCGCCGTGTCGATGCCGCGCAACTTCAATGCCTGGTAATACTGCTCGGACTCGGCGATCGGTGTGCGGAAATCCTCTTCGCCGGTCAGCAGCATGGTGGGCGTCTTGACGTTGCCGACCAGCGATAGCGGCGAACGCTTCCAGTAGGCCTCCGGGTCTTCCCACGGCGTGGTGGCGAACCAGTAGCGCGGGTAGTACGGGGAGCCATCCGAGGTCAGCACGAAACTGGCCCAGTTGATGACCGGCTTGGCAACTACCGCGGCACGAAATCGATCGGTCTTGCCGACAATCCAGGCAGTCAGCACGCCGCCACCGGATCCGCCCGTGACAAACAGCTGTTCCGGGTCGATATAACCTTTGGCTATAACGGCATCGACGCCTGCGATCAGGTCATCGTAGTCCTGCCCCGGATAGTTGTGATGAATCTCGTTGGCAAAATCGTAGCCGTAACTCGTGGATCCGCGCGGGTTGGTATACAGAACGACGTATCCTGCGGCAGCGAAGAGTTGAATCTCGGCCGTGAAATGCGGGCCGTACGCAGCGAATGGGCCACCATGAATCTCGAGTATCAGCGGGTACTTTTTGGCGGGATCGAAGCCGGGCGGCTTGACCAGCCAGCCCTGCACTTCGTAACTGCCAACCGTGGCTGGCCATACGACCTCTTCGACCGCACCCAGCTCTCGTTGTGAGAAAAGATCCTCGTTGAGCTGCGTCAACCTGCGTGACTTGCCGTTTCTCGGCACATAGGCGACGTCTGACGGCCGGTCCGTGCGACCCGCGGTGTAGGCAATA
>JAHKKM010000056.1 GCA_020027645.1 Pseudomonadota bacterium | reverse complement strand
ATGGACCGGAGATCGCTGTCACTGTGCAAGGGTGACGAAACGACGGTGATCGTCAGGCCAGAGGACGTTGAACTGGCCCCCAGAAAGGACTACCTGACCACCAATCCGATCGGTATCGGCGTGGTAGCTGAAATTCAGTTCGTCGGTTCGATCGAGCGGCTAAGACTGACCATGGAGGCCGGCGAAACGCTGCGCAGTGCGTTGAAGCCTGCGGCATCGACGTTTTTGCTGGATGCTGCACGTACCGCGAGCGATGCGGAGAAATTCCCGATTGCACGCCATCAACGTGTGTGGGTAGGCTGCGGCGACTTTCATACCTTGCCGACGCCGATCAGCAGTCTGCGTTTGCTGGCTCCGACCAGCGATGCCTGCGAACAGCTTGCCAATGCTCCACTGGTGCGCGAACTCAGCAATCACATGCACATCGACCCGGTTCGATACGTCGCGTCGAACCCGGACAACGTGCCACTGCAGGGCGTAGCGGTCGTCGGCCTGCGCAGTGCAGCCGATCTGGACCTCGCATTTGATCTGCTGGGACGCGGCACACGACAGGTTCTCGCGGTACCCGAGGTTGCTCGAAGCGCGACACGCATGCTGGTCTGCACGGATCCGTCCGCGGCCGCACGTAACGCGGCCCTGGCTGCGGCTTCGAGTCTTTCGCGGCACCTTGCCCTGGACGTTGCGATGCTGGTGCGCCGCGGTGACCGGCCGGAACGGGCTGACCGGTACAAGGAGCTGCTCGACCTGCGCAACGCCTCGCTGAAGCTGCATGGTCTCGACATCCGGACCGAAACTTACGCGGGAAGTTTGCAGGACGCGATTGTCGCGCGCCAGGTGGCAGCGGAACAGGTACTGCTGGTCATCGGCCTCGCATCGGCGACGGCCAAGTCGCAACTGATCCGGGACATCAAGGCCATGTTCGCGAACTCGCTTCCCGCCGGTCTGTTGCTGGTCTCGGCGCGGCCGGATTCTGAATCGGAGATATCAACAACGGCGACCTACGTCGCTGCTACCGCCAACTGATACAACCCCAGGAGCACTTTATGTTCGCAGGCTGTTACAAGCCGCTGGTCATTTTGACTGTCGTACTGGCTGCAGGATGTCAGGGGCGTGATGACAAAACGTCGTCGCCCGCCGAGACCTCTGCAGAACCTGGATCGCGTGTCGAACTCCTCAATGTGTCTTATGACCCGACGCGCGAAATGTACCGCGAGTTCAACGAAGCGTTCGCCACGCACATGCGCGCTGAAACCGGCGTGGAAGTAGCGATTCTGCAATCGCACGCAGGATCGGGTTCGCAGGCGCGCGCCGTCATTGACGGTCTCGATGCGGACGTAGTGACGCTCGCCCTGGCTTATGACATTGATGCGATCCGGTTGAACAGCAAACGCATACAGCCTGACTGGCAAAGCCGGCTGCCGGACAACAGCGCCCCCTACACCTCGACTATCGTTTTCCTGGTTCGCGAGGGAAACCCGAAAAACATCCTCGACTGGCCGGATCTGCTGCAGCCCGGGATCGAGGTCATTACACCCAATCCCAAGACCTCGGGTGGTGCGCGGTGGAACTACCTCGCAGCCTGGGGCTACGCGCTCGAACGAGCGCTGGGCGGTGACATCAAACGATTGCCGACGGCGTCTCCCGACGAGATCGAGCAAGCCGAGCAGCAAGCGGAACAGTTCGTCGCCGAGTTGTTCCGCCACGTTCCAGTGCTCGATAGCGGTGCGCGGGGGTCGACCAACACCTTCGTACAGCGCGGCATTGGCGATGTGTTGCTCGCCTGGGAAAACGAGGCGCTGCTGGCGATCGAAGAACTCGGCGCAGATGCCCTGGATATCGTTGTGCCGTCTGTCAGCATACTCGCCGAACCGACGGTCGCAGTCGTCGACTCGGTCGTGGACCGCAAGGGTACGCGCCAGGTGGCGCAGGCGTATCTGGAGTACCTGTACACGCCGGTCGGGCAAGAAATCGTCGCGAAGCATTATTTCCGTCCGCGGAACGCCGAGGTCCTGGCGCAATTCCAGCATCAGTATCCGGAGCTGCGGATGTTCACCATCGATGCGGTGTTCGGCGGCTGGTCCAAGGCTCAGCCGTATCACTTCAACGACGGCGGTGTCTTCGACCGCATCTACGCGACCAAAGCCGAGTAATGCATGGCAACGACGCGCCCATGGCTCAGTCCCAGCGTGCTGCCAGGTTTCGGCCTGACGCTGGGCTTTGCCGGCACGTTCCTCACGCTCATCGTGCTGATACCGATTGCGGCGCTGGTGCTTAAAGCAGCCAGTTTGCCGCTCGCCGATTTCTGGCGCATCGCCACCGAGCCGCGAGCGCTGGCGAGCTACCGCCTGACCTTCGGCGCGTCATTGCTGGCCGCGACCATCAATGCGATCTTTGGCCTGATTGTCGCATGGTCGCTGGTTCGCTACAGGTTTCCCGGGCGACGATTCATTGACGCGATCATCGATCTGCCCTTCGCCCTGCCAACCGCCGTCTCGGGCATTGCACTCGCTACCGTGTTCGCTCCCAACGGGTGGGTCGGACAGTGGCTTACTGCCATCGGCATCGATGTTGCCTACACCTGGGTCGGCGTTGTCATAGCGCTTACCTTGATCGGTATGCCTTTTGTTGTGCGATCTGTGCAGCCGGCCCTGGAAGAAGTGGAGGCCAGTCTCGAGGAAGCGGCTGAGTCGCTGGGTGCAAGCCGCTGGATGGTATTTCGCCGCGTGATCCTGCCAACCATCGCGCCGGCGCTCGCGACCGGATTCACGCTGGCGCTGGCCCGGGCCATCGGTGAGTACGGTTCGGTCATTTTTATCGCCGGCAACCTGCCGCTGCGCACCGAAATTACACCGCTGCTGATCGTCATCAAGCTCGAACAGTACGATTACCTCGGTGCCGCAGCCCTTGGACTTGTCATGCTGTGTGTCTCGTTCCTGATGTTGCTGGCCATCAACGGTGTCAATGCCTGGCGCATCAATCTCCTTTCCGGCCGACGAACGTGACCACCATCATGACCTCCAAGCTGCCGGCTAACCCGAGAAACGTGTCCGGACGCAGAGCAACGCCCTGGATACCTTTCTTGTTGATCAGTGTATCCATTGCGTTTCTGGGTCTGATTCTGATTGTCCCAGTGGCCTCGGTCATTGGCTATGCGTTCTCAAAAGGATTCAGTGCCTACCTGGTAGCTCTGCAATCGCCAGACACTGTCGCGGCCATCCGTCTCACTCTGATCACCGCTGCAATTGTCGTACCCGTGAATACGATCTTCGGTGTTGCTGCCGCCTGGGCAATTGCCAAGTTCGATTTTCGTGGCAAGCATTTCCTGATCACCCTGATCGATCTCCCGTTTTCGGTATCTCCTGTAATCGCGGGCCTGGTGTTTGTGTTGCTGTTCGGTGCACAAGGTTGGTTCGGCCCGTGGTTGCAGGAACGGGACATTTCGATCGTGTTTGCGTTTCCCGGAATCGTGCTTGCCACGCTGCTCGTTACCTTCCCCTATGTTGCACGGGAGATCATCCCCGTCATGCAACTGCAGGGACGTGAAGCCGAGGAAGCCGCGGTCAGTCTCGGTGCGGGAGGCTGGACTGCATTTTTCAGAGTGACGCTGCCGGGCATTCGCTGGGCCCTCGTGTACGGTGTTATCCTTTGCAACGCACGAGCGATGGGCGAATTCGGTGCGGTATCAGTCGTATCCGGGCATATTCGTGGCCTCACGACCACGATGCCATTGCAAGTTGAAATACTTTATAACGAGTACGATCTGGCCGGTGCCTTTGCCGTAGCATCGCTGTTGATGCTGCTGGCGCTGATTACACTGCTGATAAAAGCAGCCGTTGAAGCATTCGGCCCGGCGCGCCACTGAACAATATGAATTCGAGGACAGCGATGCGGCGTCGAATGCCCGGATTAGCAGGCTGGCTCGCAATTACCACAGGCGTGCTGGTAACGGCTGCTGTGGTTGCAGTGTCTGTCGCCGGCATGCGGTCGCTGCGCGACCTTGCCGACGCGCAGGCGCTGACACGGGTCGAGCTTGCCGTCGCCGCATCACGCGAAGCCCTGCGTCAGAGTGCCGACGACCTGTTGACAGCGACGCGCGTTCTGAGCGAGCGCCCAACCTTGCAGCGATTGCTTGGCTCCTCGAACCCGGCAGCGCTTGCCTCCTACCTTGCTCGCTACTGCGAGGGCGCCTCACTGGGTGCTTGCAGCGCTGTAGGTGACGGCAAGCTGCTAGCTGCTGTCGGCGATGAAGTCGATTGGACGAAAGTGCTTCAGAGTGCCGGCGAGCAGAGCCAGCGATTTCTCGTCACTGGCGCGCTGCCCGGAACGTCGCTGATTGGCGCGCAATCTGCTGTGACCGGTCGCGAGAACGTTACCGTGTTTGCATTGAGACGCATAGACACTGCCTATGCCAAAAAACTCAGCGAGCGCGTTGGAGTCGAAATACGAATCGAGGATTTCACGTCGTTCCACCCGGGTGACGGTGCGCTTGGGGTGATCAATTCGGACGCTCTGTCCCGCTCTGCGCCGGTCGCCGCCCGAATCGACGCGCTCGATGCTTATGCGGCGAGCCTCCCGGTCGCCGCAGTGACCGGAGAAACGATCGCCCTGCTGCAGGCAATATTGCCTCATAACGATGTCATGGGCCCGGTTGCCCGCATGGAGCGGCGCATGCTGTTGATTGCGCTTGCGGTCGCAGTGCTCGCGACAGTCAGTGGCGTACTGGTCGGACGCCACTGGATTGACGGTGTGCAACGCCTGACCGACGCCGCCCGGCGCATTGGTGCCGGTGACCTCTCCGCATCGATCCCCGAAGAACGCAGTGGCGAAATTGGTGTGCTCGCATCGACCATGGAGGAAATGCGGCGCAATCTTATTGAACTGACGGATGAGATCCGCCTGCGTGAGTCGCAGGCACAGGCGGTCTTGGGCGGCATAGTCGAAGGGGTGTATGCAGTTGACCAAAAGCGTCGCATCCGCTTTCTCAATCCAAAAGCCGAAAAGCTGCTCAATATATCTGCGGCTGACGCGTTTGGCCGATTCTGCGGGGACATCCTCAAGCCTGCATACAATGCCGAAGGCCGCCGTCCCTGTGAATACGCCTGCCCTATCATCAAGGCACGCGATGCCGGAGCCGCGGAAGCCGTCGAACAAATCGAGACCGTCCCCGGTCGTTCCCGTCGCGTTGTCGTCACCAGTGCCGCCGGCAGCGGCGGCATACAGGTGCAGGTACTTCGCGACGAAACGGAACTGGAAGCGGTACGACGCACTCGCGACACGGTTCTGGCCAACATCTCGCACGAATTTCGCACGCCCCTCGCCGCGCAACTTGCATCGATCGAGTTGTTGCGTGACGGTCTGGAGAGCATGTCACTCGCTGCGCAACGCGACCTGGTTGCCTCGCTCGAGCGAGGCGTGCAGCGCCTCACCTGGCTAATCGATAACCTGCTGGAAAGCGTGCGCATCGAGTCCGGGCAACTTTCGATCCGCCGTCACGATGTTCTGCTCAAGGACGTAGTCGAGGCTGCGCGGGACTTGATCGAACCGCTCATCTTGCAGCGCGGCCAGAAACTTGAGCTGGCGTCGATTGACCAATTGCCGGTCATTCGTGGCGATCGCCAAAGGCTGGTGCAGGTCGTAGTGAACCTGCTGGCGAACGCGAGCAAATTCGGCCCGCCGAACAGTGTCATTCGGATTGGGGGCGGCACTGCGGATAGCGACGGCGTAGACCTGTGGGTCGACGACGAGGGGCCGGGGCCGGTGAATCCGGACGACATAAAACTGTTTGAACAGTTCCGCCGCTCCGGGGGCGAGGACCCCGAGGAAAGTGGCCTTGGACTGGGTCTTTTTATCGTGCGGTCAATCGTGGAGCGGCATGGCGGTCGCGTTTCACTCTCACGCACGGCAGAATCCCGCACACGCGCCCAGGTACACTTGCCGATGGACGGCATGCTATGAAGATACTGTTGGTCGATGACGACCCGGACCTTGTCGCGGTCATCGCATTTGCCTTGCAACAGTCAGGATTTCTCGTAATTCAAAGCAGGGACGGGGCACAGGCGTTCGAGGCATTCAATGCCGAGACACCGGACCTGGCGATTCTGGACATCAATATGCCGCTGCTGAACGGATTCGAGCTGGCGCAGCGCATACGACAGCGCAGCCAGATTCCGATAATCATGTTGACCGTAAGACGTGAGGAAGAAGACGTCGTTCGTGCTCTCGGTCTGGGTGCAGACGACTACCTGACCAAACCCTTCAGTCCACGGATTCTCATTGCAAGAGTGAAGGCGCTTTTGCGCCGGGCGGGCGTCGAGAGTGAGGGCGAAATCAAATCGGGTCGATTGTTGCTGCGCATCGACGACCTGGTGCTCGAAGGCGTGAGCGTAGACGCCATAAACCTTACACCTCTTGAGATGAGGTTTCTGCAATTGTTGCTTGTGAATGCCGGCCGCACCGTCGCGACAGAACGCATCCTGTCGCATGTATGGGGCCATCGTGCCGGCGGCAACCGGCAATTGCTGAAGCAGCTTGTACACCGACTGCGACAAAAGCTGGAGAAGGACCCGACGGCACCGCGAATCCTGCGTACGGTGCCGAATTCTGGTTATGTCCTGGATCCGGAAGTTACGGCAGCGGAGGAGCCGCTGCCGTAAAAATACGGCGTCTCAAGGCTCCAGTCCCTTGACCTTCAAACACGTCGACATTGTCGGGCGACGGTGGTTGGAAGGGCTCACGGCAGACGTTCCTGGGCCCGTCTCGGTATGGCCTGCCTAGGCCGTGCCCAGCGCATCCAACAGCCGGTCGATATCGTTCATGTCATTGAACACCGATGTAGACACCCTGAAGCGAGTTTCCGATACGGTGATTTTGACTTTGGCGTCGCTAAGCCTCTGATCAAGCTTTGTTCTTGCGCCTTCACAGGCACAGGCAACCATCGGTGCCGCAGATTCGGGCGGTGTCATCAACTGGAATCCACGCGCAGGCAGCTCATTCTTCAATCGCTGGATGAGTGGCTTCGAATGCCCCTGTATGTTTTCCACTCCGGTGGCAAGCAGGTAATCGATCGAGTGGTGCAACATCGCGATGACCGTGTGTGCGCGCGTGCCGAGCGCAAAAAAACCGGTCGCGTTGTCGTGGAAGGCGTAGTCGACAATCGTGTCCCCCGGCGGATCGAACGGGTAGATATGGGTTTGGAATGTGCTCATCCCGTAATACCCGAAGCAAGTCCGTTTCAACTGCGGCTGAATATCTTTTCGCACGTACAGAAAGCCCAGGCCAAATTCTCCCATAAGCCATTTGTAGCTCGCGGTCGACGCGAAATCGACGCCGCTGCCGTGAAGGTCCACCGGCACACAGCCGACGGCATGAATGATGTCGGCATAAACCAGGGCGCCGGCCGCGTGTGCAATGTCACAGACCGCTTTCAGATCGTGCTGAAAACCATTGATGGTCGAAATCAATGACAGCGACACCAGTTTGGTCCCAGGGCGAACGGCTTTGCGCACGTCGTCGAGCTCGATGCGCCCATCGCGATCGCGAATCCAGGTGACCTCCATGCCCTGCCGCGCCATGTCCTCGTACAAGGGCAGGGATCCGAAAAAATGCAAGGTGTCCGAGACGACATGTCCGCCGCTTTCGGGCAAGCCGAGGGCGCGAAGTATCAAATGCTCACCCGCAGTTGTACTCTGAACGAAAGTGACTTCTTCGACATCGGCATTGACGAGCTTCGCGTACTTGACCAGAAGGCCTGCGTCGTCCCGATCGTAGTTGGCTGCCTTGGGATCGAGTGTGCGCTTGGCCAGATAGTTTTGTACGGCGCTGACCGCGCCAAGACTGAGCGGGTGTTGTGAGCCGGAGTCGAGGTACGTGATGTCCGTTGCCGCAAAGCCCGATTTGAATGGGAATTGCGCGCTGCTTGCGATTTCGGGGGTTTTCGCCAACGTAATGCCGGCCAGCGGCAGGCATCCTGCGGCAGTCAGCAATTCTCTGCGTGTAATTTTCATCGCGGTGACCTGCGCCAGGAACCAGGTCGCAGGATAGCACTGCCTGCAGGAGAACTTTATTTGTTGTTCGACTTGTTTCGGCGGCTTTCCAAATAATTATTGCCGGACGAATTCGACTTGTGCACGCCTCGACCAGTGATTGTCGGCCGGTCCCTGATCGATCGGCAGGACCAGTGACCAATTGGTGCCGGAAATAGGAATCGAACCTACGACCTCATCATTACGAATGACGCGCTCTACCAACTGAGCTATTCCGGCAAGAGTATGGATTTCGACGAATCACTTTGCGGTCAATCTGTCGCCCGCAATGCGGGCTCCTACAGAAAGCGGCGCGAGTATAACGTTGGATTCCGTGATCGACCAGAGCGACTGCAGACCTTACTGCTTGTCGCGGATACGGATCAGCACCTCGACACTTTCCTGTTCCGTGCCCGCCGGCAGTTCCGGCAAACCCATGATCTCGATCTGCTCATGAGGGATATCGCTCAGCCTGCCCGTCTCCACGTGGAAAAAATGGTGGTGGGCATGGGTGGTCGAGTCGTAGAACTTGCGGCTGGGATCGATGGTCAGCTCGCGGACCAGACCGCGCTCGCCGAAAAGGTTCAGCGTGTTATAGACCGTGGCCTTGGACACGCGACTGCCATTGGCCCGCAGCTTCTCCAGCAGTTGCTCCGCGGACAGGTGTTGCGGACGGTCCAGCAGGACCTCGGCGACTTCCAGTCGTTGCGGGGTGGGTAGCACGCCATGCTCGCGGAGTTTCGCAGCAATTTCCGAGCGAGACATCAGTCTAAGTCCATCAAATCAAGGATTTGCGGAGTATAGACCAATTCCAGATCGAAAACGCCAGCGGCTTGACGATTCTATGGCAAATCTGGCGTTTTCCAAGGGAAAAACCGGCCCAAAGCGGCCCGATGACGGGTTACGCTGGCAGCTCAGACAAGGAGGTTTGAAATGTGCAGTCAGCCCCGGTCCGGCGCCGGATTCACCCTGTACGAATTGATGATGACCCTGGCACTGGTAGCGGTGATCCTGAGCCTGGGCCTGCCCTCTTTTGGCTCGCTTATTGCGAGCAGCCGGATACGCGCCGAAACCAGTGCGCTCTTCGATGCCGTGCATCTCGCGCGCAAGGATTCGATTGTGCGCCGCCGAGCGGTGACGATCTGCCCAAGCCTCGATGGCTTGAGCTGCGATCCGCACAATGAGTGGTCAACTGGCTGGATCCGTTTCGTCAACACCGACCGGGACGATCCACCGTTTCGCGATGCCAACGAGCCGGTACTCCGCTATCACGTCGTGGAACCCGGTACCCTGATCATTGCCAACCGGCGCGGCTTCACCCTCCGCTCTACCGAACTGCGAGCAACCAACGGCACACTCATTATTTGCGACGCGCGGGAGCGTGCCGAGGCCAGGGCAATCGTCGTTAGCTATACCGGCCGTCCGCGGGTCGCTTACCGGGACTCCGCCGGGAAACCCTATGATTGTGCGCATTAAGTCAAACCGCGAGGACGAACCGCTACCGCTCGTCCCGGGTGCCCGGCCGCTTGTCGGATACATACTCTGTGGCCAGCGGGCGCGACTATATTGCGCGCATGAAAAACCGAAACCAAGACGGCTTTACGCTGTACGAACTGATGATCACGGTGCTGGTCATCGGCGTTGTGCTGACGCTCGGTATTCCGAACTTCAGTGAATATACGCAGAACAGCCGTATGAGCGGCACTGCCAACGACCTGCATTCGAGCTTCCTGCTCGCTCGCTCCGAGGCCGCTCGCGCCAAATCGAATATTACGATCTGCGCCAGCGCCAATTCGACCGCAGGTGCCGCGGCAGCCTGCGGCGGCGTATTCGACCAAGGCTGGATCATTTTCGTCGATACCGACGGTGACATCGTACGCGATGCGGGCGAGGCCCTGCTGCGTGCGCATCCGGCGGTGCCCAACGGACTGAATATCTTCCCGGACAATGGCGCAACCTTTTTCAGTTTTGCAGCGACCGGGCTTGGCCGCGGCGATGTCGGCGGTAACCCGTCTTTCGTGACCGCAACTATTTGTGACGATCGCGGCACCGAGATCGCCGCCGGCGGCTCGTCGGCTGCGCGCCGACTGGTGGTTACGCCAATCGGACGGGCGACCGTTATTCGGGACAAGACCCTTATCGACAATGCCGGCGGCTGCCCATAGCAGCTCCGCGCAAAAACGCAAAAACCTTTTCACTAGCAACTGAGTCATCCGGGACCAGACCAATGTCAGCACGAATGAACAACTTACATCGAGTACCAGGGAGCAAAGCCGGTGGTTTTACCCTGGTCGAAGTCTTGATTGCGCTGGTCATCATGTCAGTCGGCATGCTGGGCATCGCGGGACTTTATGTACACAGCATGCAAGCGGGCCGAACTTCAATGTTCCGGCATCATGCCGTGACACTTGCCGGCGACGTGGCAGATCGCATCCGCGCCAATCCGCGCGCCGGTGCCGTCTATGCGCTTGCCGGCGCCAACAACAATTGCATCGCCGCGGGCATCGACTGCACAGCCGCCGAGATGGCAGCCAATGACATTTTCCTGTGGGACCTGCAGGCGACCCAGACACTGCCGAACGGCGATGTCACAGTCGTATTCGACAACGCTGTCGTTCCTCCGACCTACCAGATCACGGTGTCGTGGACTGAGCCAGGCGAAGCCCTGAACTACACAGTTACCATCCCGGTATTCGGAATCTGACAGCCATGATGAAACCAGAAATGCAATTAAGAGACCGTCAGGCTGGTGTCACGCTGGTCGAAATCATGGTTGCCCTGGCCATTGGCTCCTTTCTGATGATCGGTGCCATCCAGGTATACAACCAGAGTCGTCAGGCCTACATCATCAATGAGTCGATTGCCCGCGTTCAGGAAACCGCACAGTTCGCCATGGACACAGTCGAAGCCGACCTGCGCATGGCCAGCAACTGGGGCCGCCACAGCCGCGGCAGCGCTATCGAAGGTCGTTCACTGATTGCCGACAACAATCCGAAAGGGCTTACCGTCCCGGTCGGTGCGACCGGCAGCTGCGGGGCAACCTGGGCGTTCGACTTGGCGCGGCCACTTGCCGGCGGGAACAACGCTTACACCTTGCCCTGTGCACCGGATGGCGGCGCGGCCGCCCAGGCAAATTCCGACTTCGTTACCGCGCGCCGTGCAACAGTCGCGCCGAGCGCGCTGCAGGCTGGCCAGCTGCAGATCCAGTCAACGCGCATTCAGGGCGAACTGTTTCAGGATGGCGTCGTTCCCTCGACCTTCGACCCGGCCGAGTCGGAGACGCACGATCTGCTGGTGAATACCTATTACGTTGCCGCGGACTCCGCACTGATCCCCGGCGTGCCGACATTGCGTCGCAAATCGCTGCAGTCCGTGGGTGGAGCCCCGGTGATTATCGACCAGGAGGTCGCACCCGGCGTTCAAAACATGCAACTGCAGTTCGGTGTCGACGTTGATGCCGATAACACCGTTGATCGCTACGTCAACCCGGGCGACGGTATTCTCGACCCGGCCGACGCCAATTTCATTCCCGGTTCACGCGTTATTACCGCCCGCATCTGGCTGGTCGTGCGCGGTGTATCGCCGGAGCTCGGCATTGTGGACAACGCGAATTACACACCGGGTGATACTGCACTCGGCAACTTCAACGATGACTACCGGCGCATCCTGGTATCGAAGACGATACTGCTGCGAAATGCCCGGTCATAATTTGGCACGATGAGAGACCGACAATGAATCACATGAGATTGCACAAGAGTCAGAACGGCGCGGCGCTGGTAGTCAGCCTCATACTGCTGATGGTTATCACGGTGCTGGCCGTGTCCGGCATGAACACGGCCACCACGGAACTCGCCATGGCGCGTAATGCGCAGAACTACGAGAACGCGTTCCAGGCAGCCGAAACCGGCCTGGAGCAAGCCCTCTCGCAAGGGCGATTCAACACGCTGGCGAACACCGACCTGGGTCAGTACGTGATCACCGGGCACGAATCGGTGACGGCGGTTATTGCCTTCGAAGACTCGACCCTGGTTCCGGATCGCGCGTTCAGCCTTGGCGTTGGCAGCGGCATTTCCGCCTACCACTTCAATGCAACCGCAACCTCTGAATCGAAACGTGACGCCGGTGGCGTTACCGACCGGGACGCATCCGCCATTCATACCCAGGCATTTTATGTCGTCGGCCCGGAATCGCCGACGCTTTGATGATTAGCTGAGCAACATCCTAAAGGAAACGGGGTAACGCCATGCACATTCGAACAATACTGGCAACTATGTTACTGGGTCTCAGCCTTTCGGCTGCCGCCGAGTTTACGACCATTGAGCGGGCCTACGAGGTTCCGCTGAATCTGCTTCGCATGCCAGCATCAACCAGTGGCTCCGTCATGTTCAGCGAATGTGCGGAATGCGAGGCCTTCAGGGTGCCAGTCACCGGCAAGACGGAATTTGTCATCAATGGCAAGGCTGTATTGCTGAAGGATTTTCGCAAGAGCCTTTTCCGGATTCGCGACCGTGAGGCCGAAACCATTATTGTTCGACGCCACCTGCAGTCCAACACGATCACTGCCATTAAAGTGACGCTCTGAGTTTGCAGTCAGCAAGAGATTCGAGGGAATGATCATGAAGATCCGCATAAACCGAATGACAGGGATGATTTCCGGATACGCGCTGGCATTGATCGCCGGGCTGCCGGCTGTTGCCGACGACACGGAATTGTTGCTTGTAAACCCGAATCCGGCTTCGAACCCGAAGCCCAATGTCATGTTCATCATGGACACGTCGGGCAGTATGGATACTCTCGAGCAAACCGTTCAACCATACAACAGTACACAGACTTATGCTGGCGCGTGCAACACCGGCCGGATCTACTGGTCGGATGTCGACGTCGCGCCGGTGTGCAACGGCACCGAGACCCAGTGGGTGGAGAAGGCATCGTTCCTTTGCGCCTATGCATCGAACCAGATTGCCGGTATCGGCACCTTCACCAACACCATGGTGCAATACCGATCGGCAGGACCCGCGGCTGCCAAATGGCAGTACCTGGCGCCCGGCAACAACACCGCCCCGGTGGAATGCCAGGCTGACTCCGGGGTGCACGGCAACGGCACGCCAGGCTATGTCTATGCTGCCAGCGGTGCCGGCCTGGCCAACCCCTGGACCAATGATGCGCAAAGCGAATTGTCCTGGGGCAGCGCGCCACGCAACCTGGCCTATACCTTCTTTGACGGAAACTACCTGAACTGGAAGAACTCGCCAGCCTCCGTCAACATGCAACGTATCGACATATTGAAGGCGGTCAGCAAGAAGGTACTGAGTTCCGTCAATAACATGAATGTCGG
>JAHKKM010000055.1 GCA_020027645.1 Pseudomonadota bacterium | reverse complement strand
ACCAATACGCCGAGATGCTCCGGATCGATATCCGGCGTGATGCCATGGCCGAGATTGAAAACATGTCCGGGCCCGGAACCGTAACTCGATAATACTTCCGCCACAGACTTCTCGATCAGCTCCGGCGTCTCGCGCAGAACGGCAGGGTTCAGGTTGCCCTGTAGTGCAACGGCATCGTTCGTGTAGCGCCTCGCTTGCTCAAGGCTGGTAGTCCAGTCGACACCGAGTGCGTCGCAGCCGGTTTTCGCCATGTCGGCCAGCAGTGCGCCGGCGCCCTTCGTAAACAGGATCACCGGGATTCGCTGCCCGTCCCGTTCGCGCTGCAGCCCGTCAACGATTTGCTGCATGCTGCGCAAGGAAAAACGCCGGTAGTCATCGGGTTCGAGCGCGGCACCCCAGGTATCGAAAATCATCACAACCTGCGCGCCGGACTCAATCTGGGCGTTCAGGTAAGCAATGGTGGTGGTCGCCACCCGGTCCAGCAGCAAGTCCAGCGTCCCCGGATCGGACTTCAATAAACCCTTGATTTTATTGAACTCCCGGCTGGATCCACCTTCGACCATATAGGTCGCCACGGTCCAAGGGCTGCCGGCAAAGCCGATCAGCGGCACGCTGCCGTCCAACTCACGCCGTATCAGCCGCACGGCATCGAAAACGTATTGCAGCCGGGCCGCAACGTCCGGCACCTGAAGTTTTTTAACCTCCGCTGGCGACTGCAGCGGCCGCCGGAATTTCGGGCCTTCACCCTCCTCGAAATAGAGTCCAAGCCCCATGGCATCCGGAATGGTCAGGATGTCGGAAAACAGAATCGCCGCATCGAGCCGGTAACGCCGCAAAGGCTGCAGCGTCACTTCGCAGGCAAGCTCGGGATTCGTGCAGAGACTCATGAAGTCCCCGGCCTTCTCACGCACCGCGCGGTACTCGGGCAGATATCGGCCCGCCTGGCGCATGATCCAGACCGGCGTCCGTGGTACCGGCTGGCGCAATAACGCCCGTATGAGCAGGTCGTTCTTAGGAGTCGCTGGCATGATCAGAACAACGAGGCGATGGTTTTCTGAATGGCTTGCGCCACCGAGCGCGGATTGGCTGCGTCACGAATCGGCCGCCCGACAACAATGTAATCAGCACCGTTCGAGAACGCCTGCTGCACACTGACAACACGCTTCTGGTCGCCTTCCGGTTTGTTTTCGACCGGCCGGATTCCTGGCGTTATCACCAGCAGGCGATGATCGATATGCTCCCTCAGCATGGCTGCTTCGAGCCCGGACGAGATCACACCGTCACAGCCGGCCTCCAGCGCACGACGTGCGCGCGAAAGTACCAGGGCTTCCACGTCGCAGGCAAAACCGAGATCATCAAGATCGCCTCGATCGAGACTGGTCAGAACCGTGACTGCAAGTACCTTGAGGCGAGGGCCTTTGTTCGCAGCCGCCGCTTCCATGATCGACTGGTTACCGTGCACTGTCACAAAAGTCGCGCCTCGGTCCTGCAATTGTCGAACCGCGGAACCGACGGTCGCCGGAATATCAAAGAACTTGAGATCGGCAAATACCTTTTTGCCACGCGCAAGCATCCACTCCATCAATTCGAAGTATCCTCCACTCATCATCAGTTCGAGTCCGAGCTTGTAGAAGCTCACGGCGTCGCCAAGCTCGTCAGTCAGGCGCCTTGCCTGGTCGCAGTCAGGCAGGTCCATGGCAAAGATGAGTCGCTCGTTGACCGGGATGTCAGATTTGCTCAAGCCTTGTGCTCCGTCGAGGCATGCATGGGCGGCGCATTCTAGCATCACGCCCGGTGGCAGCGAACGATATGCAAAGCGACGGAGCCTTGCCCCAAGTGCTACGAAAAACCGCACTACGTTCGATGGCCGGCAACGCGACGGATGCCCTTCGAGCGAGTTAAGACTTCCGAGCGAGAAGGGCATCCGCCGCGTTGTCGGCTCCTGTGCCCGTTATGCGCACTCAGCAGAGGCGCTCGTACTCGGCGATGGCGAATCGATCCGTCATTCCGGCGATATAGTCCGCGACGACACGAGCTTTCACTGACGTGTCGCCCTGGGCTGCACGGGCGGAGAACTCGTCCGGCATCTGCAGCGGTTTACTCATGTACTGATCGAACAGCGCCCGCACCCTCTCGCGCGCCTTGTCCTGCATACTCTTTACCGTCGGATGCCTGTACATGTTCTCGTTGAGAAAGCGCTTCAGCTCGCGATGCTCGACCGAAACCGCGTCGGTGAACGACACCAGGGGTCCCGGCTGCGATCGTATGTCCTCGATCGATTCCGGTTGCAGCCGCCTGATCGCTGCCTGGGTATTTTCGATGAGATCGGTGACAACGCGGTTGATCATGCGGCGAATAATCTCGTATATCAGTCGGCGGTCCTCCAGTTCCGGGTATCGGGCGTGCACAGCGTCGAACTCACGGGCGAACATCACCTGCTGCCGAAGCTGCTCGATTGTCAGCAGGTTGGCGCGATAGCCGTCATCGACATCGTGATTGTTGTAGGCGATAGCGTCAGCGAGATCCGCGATCTGCGCTTCGAGGCCAGGCTGGCGGCGCTCGAGGAAGCGTCGCCCCAGCTCACCGAGTTCGCGGGCATTTTTTGTCGAGCAGTGCTTGAGGATGCCCTCGCGGGTTTCGAAGGTCAGGTTGAGACCGGGGAAATCCGCATACTTCGCCTCGAGTTCGTCGACCACGCGCAGCGATTGCAGGTTGTGCTCGAAGCCGCCGAAATCTCGCATGCAGGCATTCAGCGCGTCCTGCCCGGAGTGGCCAAAAGGCGTATGGCCCAGGTCGTGCGCAAGGCAGATCGCTTCTGTGAGCGATTCGTTGAGGCTGAGCGCGCGTGCCACGGTACGTCCAATCTGCGCAACTTCCAGCGAGTGCGTCAGTCGCGTGCGATACATGTCACCTTCGTGATTCACAAACACTTGAGTCTTGTACACCAGGCGGCGGAACGCCGTGGAATGCACGATGCGATCGCGGTCTCTCTGGTATTCGCTGCGGTAACGCGTCCCGGGCTCAGTATACCGCCGGCCCAGACTCGAGGACTCGGTCGCGGCATACGGGGCAAGACCGGTGCTTTCGTTGGTCTGCATGGATCAGGGATTGGCCATTTCCAGGGCCGCATCCAGTTTGCGGACATCGTTGGGATAACCGACATACGCATCGCCTATGGATTTCAGCAGGATGAAACGCAGTTTTTTCTGCTGTACTTTTTTGTCGAGGTCCATGGCTGCTCGCAACGCCTTCGCGCCAACCGGCGGAGGTGCAATCGGAAGGCCCGCCGCTGCAACCAGGGCACTCAGCCTGTCACGTTCTGCCTGCTTTAGCCCACTGAGTTCGGCTGCCATGATCATACCGGCAGCCACCGCCTCACCGTGCAGCCACTTTCCGTAGCCCAAACAGTTTTCGATGGCATGGCCGAAAGTATGCCCGAAGTTCAGCAACGCCCTCCGCCCCTGTTCCTTTTCGTCGCCGGCGACGACTGCAGCCTTGATCTCGCAAGACCAAAGAATAGCCTTCGCCAGCAACTCTGCGTCGCGACGCATCAGTGCGTCGATGTTTTTCTCCAGCCAGGCAAAGTATTCGATGTCCAGAATCGCTGCGTGCTTGATGACCTCGGCCATACCGGCGCTGAATTCGCGATCCGGCAATGTCGTCAAGGTAGCGGTGTCGATCAGCACCAGCTTTGGCTGGTGGAATGCACCGATCAGATTCTTGCCGCCGGCATGATTGACACCAGTTTTGCCGCCAACGGACGAATCTACCTGGGCCAGCAACGTTGTGGGTATCTGAATGAATGCAACGCCACGCATGTAGCACGCGGCAGCAAATCCGGTGATATCACCAATGACGCCGCCGCCCAAAGCTATCAGCGTAACGTCACGATTTGCACCGGAAGCCACCAGTTCGTCAAGAATGCTCTCGACGCTGGCCAGTGTCTTGAACGCCTCGCCGTCAGGAAGGGTTACGGCGCGCGTGTTTTTTGGGGTCAGCAATTTTTGCAGGGCACCAAGATAGATGGGCGCCACTGTTTCGTTGCTGACAACAAGGCAATCCGGCCCGGCCACGAAAGACGACAGATCGAAGCCGGCGCCGAGGAGCCGGTCGCCGATAACGACAGGATAACTGCGATCGCCCAGCTCAACTTTCAATGTACGGGGATTTGACAATGCCGTGTCCGCCTCACCGAAGCGGCAAAGGTTACCTGAATCAGTCATCCCAAGTCTTGCCGGGCCCGGCGTACGGAACGAATTACAGCGCGTCGAATATTTCCTTGGCAACGGCCTGCACGCGCCGGCCGTCAGTTGCGACCACGAGATCGGCGATTTCACGATACAAGGGATCACGCATTTCTGTCAGGCGCTCGAGCACCGCACGTGGATCGCCGCCTGCGAGCAGGGGTCGCTCGCGTCCCCTTTCCGTGCGCTTCAGTTGCTGATCGACGCTGGTTTGCAGGTAAACAACGAAGCCCCGGGCGCCGAGCCTGCTGCGACTGTCTGCATCGAGAATCGCGCCGCCGCCGGTCGCCAGAACGACCCCGGCACGATCCGTAAGCTGATCGATAACGGCCGCTTCGCGAGCCCGGAAACCGGCCTCGCCCTCCTTCTCGAATATAAATGCAATATCGACGCCGGTACGGGCCTCGATCTCGTCATCGCTGTCGACGAAATCAAAGTGCAGCAACTTTGCGAGCTGGCGCCCGACAGCGGATTTCCCGGCCCCCATCGGGCCGACCAGGAACAGATTCTTCGGTTTCATGCTTTCCGTCAGCCTAAGGCAGAAAGCCAACCCTTCGGTTGGCTTTCTGGTCCTAATGGTCCGTTGCAGGGGCTAGTAGATACTTGACCCTTCCGTGAGGATTCGAGGCGTTACGAATATCAGCAGTTCCGCCTTGTTGGAGACGTTGCTCCTGGAGCGGAACAGCACGCCCAACCCCGGGATATCGCCCAGGTATGGAACTTTATTCACGGTCTCACGACGTTCGGTCTCGTAAATGCCGCCCAGCACAACCGTCTGCCCGTCTCTTACAAGCACTTGTGTCTCGACAGAGCGAGTGTCGATACTCGGTACGAATCCACCGGTGGCACTTGGGGTCAACTCACCCACGTTGTCCTTGCTGACCAGCAGATCCATGATGATGTTGTTGTCGGGCGTAATCTGCGGCGTTACCGTCAGGCTGAGCACAGCTTTCTTGAACTGCGTGGTGGTGGCACCGGAAGACGCGGACTCCTGGTAGGGAATTTCAACACCCTGCTCGATGCGCGCTTCCTTCTGGTTCGCCGTAATTACACGCGGTGTGGAAACGATCTCACCGCGGCCTTCGGCTTGCAGAGCGGTCAGCTCGAGATCGACAAGGTATTCAGTCTCCAGCACGGCGAGTGAGAATCGCCCGGCTGGATTGCCAATTGGCACGTTGACGTTGTATCGATCCGTGAGCTGCGGCAACTCAATCGGGAATATCGTGCCGCTGGTACCCAGGTTGTCAATGATCGAGTTGATCATGGTATCGGTACCGCCGCCGGTGCCCGAAATCACGGTCGCGCCATCGCTACTGTTTTCGTTATACGCGGTGGCACCAAAACGAACGCCCAGCTCGCGGCTGAAGTCATCATTGACCACAACGATGCGGGATTCGATCAGCACCTGGCGTATCGGGATATCCAGCGTGGCGACCAGCCGGCGAATATTCTGCAGCCGCTCGGCCGTGTCGTTAACCAGCAGTGTGTTGGTACGATCATCGATGGCTACGCTACCGCGCTCCGACAGCAGCGAGTTTTTGCCTTCACCGCCGCCCATCAGGGTGGCGAGATCCGCGGCTTTCGCATAGTTGACCTGCAGAAACTCGGAATACAGCGGCTCGAGTTCCGTAATGGCATGCTTGGCCTCGAGATCGGCTGTTTCACGTGCGGCGATTTCTTCTGCCGGCGCAACGATGATGACATTGCCGTTCTGGCGCATGTCCAGACCTTTGGTGGTCATGACGATGTCCAGCGCCTGATCCCACGGAACATTGCGCAATCGCAATGTCACGTTGCCCTGCACGGTGTCAGAAACCACGATGTTGCTGCCCGAGGTCTCGGCCAGCAATTGCAACACCGCGCGCGTTTCGATGTCTTGGAAGTTAAGGGTCAGCCGCTGACCGGAGTATTCCTTGGTCTCCGAGAACAGGTTGGAAGCCGCTACTGCATCCGCCGCGACCGGGTTGATCTCGATCGCAAACTCGTTGTCTGATTGGTAGGCGAGTTGCTCGTACTTGCCCTCTGCAGAAATGATGATGCGGGTATCGAAATTGGTCTTCAGTGTGTCGACCGTTGTGACCGGCGTGGCGAAATCACTCACATCCAGGCGTCGCATCAGCTCCGCCGGCAGGCTTGTATCCTTGAATATTGCTACTACGCGGCCGCCTTCCTCACGAATATCGACCGCGGTCGACGGCTCGCTCAGGTTGACCATCACCCGGCCACCGCCGCCCTCGGTGCGGCGAAAATCGACGCTGTTGATCGAACGGCCACTGCTGCCGCCGGAAGCGTACGACGATTGACCCGCTGCTGGTGCAGCGCCCGCGAATTGCGTCGATACATCGGTGTCATTGGCGTCAGCGCCGAGAGTAACGAATATGGTATTGCCACTGCGACGGGTCTCGTATGCGACCATCGAATCCAGGTTGAGTACGACCCGGGTGCGTCCGTTCGCTTCCGCAGCCAGCACGGTATCCAGAGGCCCGAGGTTGACATCGCGGCGTCGCGAGGACAGTCCGAGCGTTGTTTCCGGCAGGTCGATCGCAATCCGCGCCGGGTCGTCAATGGTGAACGCCAGAGGCTCCGGAGCGGTTCCGCTGAGAATAAGCTTCAGCTCGACCCTTTGACCCGGCAGGCTCTGAACCTGAATGTCCTGCAACCGGTTGCCCTCCTGGGCATTTGCGGTAAAGCCGCAAAGCATGAGGATTAAGCCCTGTGCGATTGCCGCCAGTTGCGTCACCGAACGTCGGTATTTTGTGCCGATCATCGGCTTGATATTGAGCGCCATTCGAATTACTCCCAGTTCCATTCAGGTATCAGTCTGCAAGACCGACAGCGGCTTCACGTTCCACATACCCGCCGATCCCGTCCGATATAATTTCAACCAGTTCAATTTCCGAGTCATTAACTGCAACGATCCTGCCGTCGTTCTGCCCCATGTAATTTCCCGGGACAACGCGGTGTACGAGACCGTCAGAAGTCTGTACAAGACCATAATTGGTTCCGCCAAGCTCGAGCGTTCCGACCATTCGCAGCGTATCCAGCGAAAACTGTTCGAGAAACTCGCGGCTTCGCTCCGGGTCCGGCCGGGTCGAGCCGGCGCCAGCACCCGAAGCAGCCTGCGGCGCATCGGGCACAAACGGGGAACGAAAGCCTTCTGCGTCGGCCTTGTAGACAAACACCTCATAAGGTGTGATTTCCGGCAACGGTTCGATGCGGCCGCCAGGTCGCGCCTTGACTTCGTCTATGTATTGTTCGAGGTCATCGTTACCGCCGGAGCACGCGGGCAACCCAGCAACAACCAGCAGCAATACCGGCAACCATCGTTTGGTGAGGACAGCGTCCATGATTATTCTGCCTCCTCTTCGATGTAGCGATAGGTTTTTGCCGTGGTCTCAAGCGTGAGACGGTCGTATCTTTCCGCATCCTCCGGCGTAATGATGATGTTGTGCAGCGTCACGATGCGCGGCAGTGCGGCGACTCCGCTTACGAAGTTCGCTATCTCGTGGTAGCCACCGGAAAGAATGATCTTTATGGGTTTCTCGGCGTAGAAATCTTTTGGAATCTCTGGCTGCGGCTGAAACAGCTTTTCCTGCAATCCTGCTGCGAGTCCTGCCTGCGAGATATCAACGATCAGGCTCGGAATCTCGGTTTCTCCCGGCAACTGCCGCAACATGGTGCCAAACGATTGCTCCATCTGTGCAAGCTGCGCCTTGTAGGCGTCGTAGTTTGCGGCCTTTCGCTGCTTGTTCTCGAAGGTCGTACGCAGGTCCGTTTCGGTCTGCTGTTCGCGTTTCAGCTGCGGAAGCTTGTCTTCAATGATGAAAAAGTAGATGCCGAAACCAAGAACGAGGGCAAATACCAGTCCAATAACGGCAGCGCGGAAAACAAATGGCCAGCGGCCGACGTCATTGACGTCCAGCGCTCTGAGTTCGTCGAGTAGGTTCATGGTGCTGCCCCCGCATCGACGACTTCTTCGCCCTCACCGTCCATCCGGATCTGTTTCAGGGCGAGTGTGAACTCGGCCTGCCTTGCAGGGCCCTTGTCTGTCGTCTCCACTTTCTGTACGTCAGGATCGGCAAACCACTCGGATCCGTCAATGTTTCGCATCAGTGCCGACACGCGCGTGCTCGACTGGGCGACTCCCTTGAGTTCGACCTGCGAACCGGTCTGCTTCAGCCCGGTCAGATAGACGCCCTCCGGAAGTTGCCTGGTCATCTCATCAAACAAGTGCACGACTTCCGGCCGGCTGCGCTGCAATTGCTCGATGATTTCCATGCGCGCCAGCAGGCGTTCCTTTTGCCGCTCCAGGCCATCGATTTCCGAGATGCTCTTGTCGAGCACCGCAATTTCCTCTGTCAACCGGCCATTGCGGTCTCTCTGCGTGTCGATCATTTGCACAAACGCAAATATCACCGCAATCACAACAAAAATGCCCGCGACAAGTGCGCCGCCCATGGCAACGAGAAACTCGCGCTGGCGCCGCTTGCGATCTTCTTCGCGCCAGGGGAGGAGGTTTATACGTGGCATATCAGTCGAAGCTCCTCAGTGCCAGGCCACAAGCAGTGAGCAGTGCGGTCGAATCCTTGTGCACGCCTTGCGATTTGGCCTTGGAAGAAATTTTCATTTGTCCGAGCGGGTCGCCGATTTCGGTGGGGATACCGACGCGGCTCGAAATGACATCGGCTATGCCGGGTATGTTGGCGCAACCGCCACACACAAGAATCATGTCGGGCTGTTCACGACCGCCGCCGGACGCAAGATAGAACTGCAACGAGCGGCTGACCTGCTGCGTCATGTCATCGACGAACGGCTCCAGAACTTCCGGCTGGTAATTGCTCGGCAAGCCGCCTTGCTTCTTCGCCCGTCCGGCGTCCTCCATGGACAGGCCGTAGGTGCGCATGATTTCCTCGGTGAGCTGCTGGCCACCGAAAGCGAAGTCCCGTGTGTAGATGACTTTGAGGTCGTGCAGGACGCTGAACGTGGTGCTGCTGGCGCCGATGTCGACAATCGCTACTGACTGCCCCATACCGCCATTCGGGATCTGGTGGCTCAGAAGCTGGCAGGCGTTCTCCAGCGCAAAGGCTTCGACATCCACAACCTGGGCGCGCAGGCCGGCAGCCTGAACAGCCGCTGCCCGCTGCTCGACATTCTCCGTGCGCGTTGCAACCAGCAGGACGTCCATCAGTTCGGGATCGTTGGCATTCTTTCCAACGACCTCAAAATCGAAACTGACTTCTTCCATGGGAAACGGAATGTACTGGTCAGCCTGAATTTCCACCTGCCCCTCGAGATCGCGCTCGGATAGGCTGGATGGCATCTGGATGACTTTGGTAATTGCTGCATCACCGCTGATGGCGATGGCCACGTCGGTAGCCTTCGCGCCAGACCGTTTGACGGCTCGCCGGATGGCTTCGCCGACTGCTTTTGCGTCGACGATTGCCTTCTCATTCACCGAGCTGGGCGGGGTTGGCTCCGCTGCATACGACTCTACGCGGTAGCGCTTGCCGCTTTGTGAAAGCTCTATCAGCTTCACCGACGATGTCGTTATGTCGAGCCCCAGTAATGGCTGAGTTTTGTTTCGGAAAAGCACGTGTTTTTCCTTCTAAGTCGGTAAGTTGCGGACCAATTCTGAACCTGGCCTTAGCAATTCGATTTAACTATATATCAATAAAATGTTAAATAAAACGTGACTTTGTTCACGATCCGGTGATCCGTATGTTACTGATACAAAAGGGCACATTCCGTGAACTGGTTGGCGGCTCGGATGACATATTCAGGTTCGGACGGCCTGCCGAAGCAACGGTCGGCCCGGCCATGCGTGCCTGGGGACGGCCCGGCTGCAGGGCCGCAGCTATTGACGCCGGCAGCCGTAAACGCATAGTTTTCACCGCACGAATGACGCACGTTACGCTTGGGCCCGTGACAGTGCACCTCCCCGATCTGGCGGTTTTGGCCTGATTACCGACCGCGACCATGCAGAAAGCTATGAAACAAGGCACATCCGGAATCCGGCGCCTGAAAGCGCCCGGCCGCCGCTGGCTGATTTTGCTGGGCGGCCTGATCGCCATAGGCACTATGAGTACGGTCTCGGCGGTCATCGGCGCCTATTATTACGTGGCTCCTGGCCTGCCTGCAGCAGAGACGATCCGCCAGATCCCGTTGCAGATTCCGCTGCGCATATTCAGTCGCGACGGCCGGCTGATTGAGGAAGTCGGCGAGCGCCGGCGAATCCTGGTTACTTTTGAGGACCTGCCCCAGTTTGTCGTCGACGCTTTTGTCGCTGCAGAGGATCGTCGCTTCTTCGAGCATCCGGGCGTCGACTACCAGGGTGTGTTGCGCGCCGGCCTGAACTTTTTCGCCTCCGGCTCGCTGAGCCAGGGCGGCAGCACAATCACCCAGCAGCTGGCACGTGATTATTTTCTGACGCGCGAACGGCTGTTCACTCGCAAGCTACGCGAAGCATTCCTTGCCTACAAGATCGAGCAGGAGTTCACCAAGCAGGAAATCATGGCACTGTTTGTGAACAAGATGTTTTTCGGTCAGCGTGCTTACGGGGTCGCAGCTGCAGCACAGGTGTATTTCGGCAAACCGCTTTCTGAAATAAACGTCGCTGAAGCTGCGACGCTCGCCGGTGTACTGCCAGCCCCATCGGAATACAACCCGGTCCGAAGTCCGGCAAATGCTTCCATGCGTCGGGCGTACGTACTCGATCGGATGAATGAACTCGGCTTCATAGATGATGAACAATTTGACGAGGCAATGGTTTTCCCGCTCGTGTCACAGCTGCATGGCACTGCCAACGACCTGTCCGCACCGTATGTAGCGGAGATGGTGCGCCGGGAAATGCTGAGCCGCTACGGTGACGCAACCTATGCCGCAGGTTACCGGGTGCTGACAACGGTCGACTCGCGCATGCAGGAAGCCGCCAATTACGCATTGCGCAACGGGCTTCTGCAATTCACACACCGGCGCGGCTATCGCGGTCCGCTCGGATCACTCGAAGTCGATCCGCAGATACTGCAAGCTCCATACGAGGAATGGCCCGACGAGCTCAGAGTCAGTTTGCAGGCTTACACCAACCCGGGTGGCCTGTCAGTCGCAGTCGTCACCGGCATCAACGAAGACAACAGTGCCGACATCGTTTTGCAGAATGGCCTCAGAACTGTCTTACCGTGGCGTGGCATTTCCTGGGCCAGGCGCTTTATCGACACAGAAACTTCCGGACCTGCCCCCGAGACGGCGGACGACGTGCTGAAGGTCGGAGAGGTAATCTATGCCATGCCGGTGAAGGGTGGCGGCTATGCCCTGGCGCAGGTGCCGCAGGCACAAGGAGCGGTTGTTGCGGTGGATCCGAACGATGGTGGGATTTCTGCGCTCGCCGGCGGCTTCGATTTTTCGATCAGCAAATTCAATCGCGCGACGCAAGCGGCGCGGCAGCCGGGCTCCTCGTTCAAACCCTTCATTTATTCTGCAGCGCTGGAGCAAGGCAATACGCCGGCGACGATCGTCATGGACGCGCCGGTCGTCATCAATTCTTCCGAACTTGAGGCGGTGTGGCGACCTGTAAATTACAGCGGGCGATTCTACGGCGAGCAGCGCATGCGCGAAGCGCTGGTTCGCTCCATGAACCTGGCGTCGGTACGGTTGTTACTGAATAACACCGGCATAGGCAACGCCGTGCGCCACCTTGCTCCTTTCGGTTTCAGCGATGCCGCATTGCCGCGCAACGGTTCGCTGGCGCTGGGCGGAGGCAATGCATCACCGCTTGACATGGCGCAAGCGTACTCAGTCTTTGCCAACGGCGGGTATGCCATCAAACCCTACGTTATTGACGCCATCATCGGCCCGGATGACGAGGTGCTGTATCGCGCCAGCCCGTCCGTGGTTTGCCATGAATGTGAAGCCCAACAGGATGCTCAGCCGGAGCCGCTCCCGATGTCGCTGGAACAGATGGCGGAGGTTGCGCTCAGCTACAGGCCGGATGCGACAGCAGCCCCTGAGCTGTATGCCGATGTTAGTCTCGCACCGCGCGTCATCAGTGAGCAAAACGCGTACCTCATCTCCGACATGATGCGTGATGTTATCCTGCGAGGTACCGGTCGACGGGCCCTGACGCTCGGTCGAAGGGACCTGTCTGGCAAAACGGGTACCTCGAATGATCGGCGCGATGCGTGGTTCGGCGGGTTCAACGCCAATCTGTCGGCCGTGGTTTATGTCGGCTACGATAATTTTGAACCGCTCGGACCCGGTGAAGAGGGTTCCCGCACCGCACTGCCGATATGGATCGATTTCATGCGCATTGCACTCAGGGACGCCCCGGAGCATGCGCTGCCGATGCCCGAAGGCATCGTCAGTGTGAAGATCTCGAAATCCACCGGGTGCCCGGCCAAGGCGTCGGATCCTGCGGCCGATACCATGTTCGAAATATTCATGTCTGACAACGTACCGCAATGCGAAATGGTCGAGACCCAGACGGATCCGTTCAATACCACAGAGGTCCCGGAGCCGGATGCGGATGAGAAGCAGGATGAGGAGGATGACCCGCTGTTCTGAGCGGCTGGAGATCCCATGGGCAAAAGAAAAGATGCTGGCAACGATCGCGCGCGACTGGTTCTGGCACAGGAAGCCGCTCGCATCATTGCTGAACAGGGCATAGCTGATTTTCGACTGGCAAAGACCAAGGCTGCAGAACGCCTCGGCATGCGCGACCGCGGTTCCTTGCCTGGCAATGCTGAAATCGACCGCGCTCTCGGCGAGCATCTGCTCTTGTTCGGCCGGGAATCACACTTCGACTTGCTGGTGCTGCTGCGCCGCGCAGCACTTTCGGCGATGGAGATCCTGGCGCCATTTACGCCACGGCTCGTCGGACCTGTACTGCACGGAACTGCCGCAGCAAATTCGTCAGTGTCTTTGCATGTGTTTGCAGATCATGCGGAACTGGTTGGCGAAAGGCTGCAGCAGCACAGTGTCAGCTACCGCAGTTGTGAAACACGCCTGAAATCCCGACGAGATCTCATTGCTTCTTTTGCCGGCTACCGATTCTTGCAAGACGATGCTGAGATAGAGGCTACCGTCTTTCCGGTCGATGGCCTGCGCCAGGCACCCATCAGCCCGATCGATGGCAAACCGATGAAGCGTGCGGATGCGCGCGCGGTCGAGGAGTTGCTGAAATAAAATCGGGGTCAGACCACCATTCTTCGCTTGTAGCGAAGAATGGTG
>JAHKKM010000054.1 GCA_020027645.1 Pseudomonadota bacterium | reverse complement strand
GCCAACGAAGTCGCCGATGCACTTCCGGTGACACGATTTGTCGTTCGTGGTGGCAATATTCTCGAAATGCGTGTTGTTGCAGCAGCTGGAGAATTCGGCTGGCTTGAACAACCCGCAACACCGGCTTTGCGCGCGGCCGTCCGCCAGATTGAGAAGGACATCGGAACAAAATTGCCAGAGGGGTTCGTATCCGAAGTCTGCCTGGCATTGCCGGGATGGATCGGCGATCTGGCTGCGTGTATCAGCGCCGGGTTCGTATTTCTTTTCGACTATGGAATTTCAAGACGAGAATACTATTCGGCCGAACACAATGGCGGATGGCTTCGATGCCATTTCAGGCATCGGGTACACGGCAATCCGCTGATTCTTCCGGGCATACAGGATCTGACGGCATGGGTCGATTTTTCGTCGGTTGCCGATGCAGCGGCGAGGAGCGGTATGGATATCGCAGGTTTCGTCACCCAGGCGCATTTTCTCTTGAACGGTGGCCTGCAACGTGAACTGGAACAACTTTCGACATTGCCTGTCAGGGAACAATTCGAATTGTCGCGGCAGGTAAAATTACTTACGCTGCCGGGCGAGATGGGCGAACACTTCAAGTGCATTGGACTGGGCAAGGGGGCGGTGATGATGCCTGCCGTTTTCGAGCGTTCTGACCGGGCACATGCACTGTAATGCCCGGGTCCACTTTCAGGGATGACTCATGAGTCTGTTGCAAATCATCGTATTGGCCATCGTCCAGGGTTTGACGGAATTCCTGCCGATTTCCAGCTCCGGGCATCTGGTGCTCGTGCCCCGTTTTCTTGACTGGGGCGACCAGGGGCTGGAATTCGACGTTGCCGTGCATTTCGGTTCGCTACTCGCCGTTTGTGTCTACTTTCGCCGCGACATCGCCAGCATCTTTGAAGGCTCGCTGGAGATTCTGCATGGCCAGACTCAGACAATAAATTCACGCATGGCGCTCGCGCTGGCTCTGGGCACGATTCCTGCTGCGGCCGCCGGATTGCTGCTGGGCGGGTGGATCGAAGAGCACCTGCGCAGCCCGGTTATCGTTGCCTCAACGCTGGCCGGCTACGGCGTGCTTCTTGCGGTCGCTGACCGAATCGGGCGGAAGGAGCGGGTAATTGTGGACGTAGGATTGAAAGACGCCCTGTGGATAGGAATTGCACAGGCGCTTGCACTTGTGCCGGGTACCTCGAGGTCAGGAATCACGATTACAGCCGGGCTTTTTCTCGGACTGAGCCGGCAGGACGCGGCACGATTCTCGTTCTTGCTCGCTGTACCGGTTATCCTGCTTGCGGCGATTTATGAATTCGGCAAGCTGGTGATGTCGCCTGCCGCAGTTGCATGGGGGGACCTGGCGCTGGCCGCGACAGTCTCGGCTATCGTCGCCTACCTCAGCATTGAATTCTTCATGCGCTTTGTCAATCGGATCGGCATGCTCCCGTTTGCCATTTACAGGCTCCTTCTTGCTGCCGTAATTCTGTATGTGCTGGTCTGATATGCGAATTGCGGTGACGGCGGCGTTGTTGCTGCTGACCCGTGTCGCCACGGCCGAAAGCGACGGTTTCATTCTCGGTTTTGGCGGGGAGGCAGACACGGCCGGCGGTCGTGCTGTCACGGTGTTCGGCGACCTCGGTGTGACGAACGAAACCTGGCTTTCGGCAATGCTCGCCCGGACCACGACCGGCAGCGGGCCAAGATCGCTCGACACTATCTATGGGGACCTGGCCATTGACCACTGGTTCGAACCGGTGGGCATCCGCTTCTCTGCCGCATACTGGGGCGATGACGAAGTTCTGGATTCGAGTGACTTGCGCGCATCGATCTACTTTCGAAACGACTCGCTGTCGATTTCCGCGGACTATGAGCGGCGAAACTTCGACCTGACTATCGGTGCCAATGTCCTGCCACGGCCCAGGGTGATCGAATTCTACGCCGACGGTTACGGTGCCAAGGCACGTCTTGACGTTGGTGATGCGACAGCACTGTCTATCGGCGGCATGGGTTACAGTTACTCGAGGGACATCAATCTTCAGCCGAATGTCGATCTCCTCAGAATCTTTTCGTCATCACGGCTCGGGCTGATGAACAGCCTGCTGGATTATCGTTTCCATGCCGGAATTGACTGGTCTGTCGGATTGCGAACCATAGACTTGCGGCTCGAACGCTGGCAGACGGCTATCGACCAGGGTTACGTTGATTCGATCGGCGTTGGTTTTCTTACCCCGGTGAATCAGTTCAGTGACGCAGAAATGCGTTTTTCCTACGACTATTCCGACACCTTCGGCAAGACCATTACGTTTTCCGTGTTCTATTACTTTTTCGGCACCTGAACGCTTGCCTGCTTGTATTCCCCGAGTGCAGCCAATCGTGCCTTGCTGACAAGCTCGCCGATTTCCCCGCCTCTCAGCTCTTTGCTCGCATAGTCAGCACCCGATACCGCCAGTGCGGCTTCGAATGCGCCACGAAGATACCGTGCCTGCGGATAGGGATTATTCTCGTAACCGGTGCGGCCACGCGCATCCGCTTCGCAGGCCAGCAGGAATTTTTGGAATCGATCCGGGCGGCGAAATGCGTCGAGGCGCTGCAACACCCTGAGTATCGTGGTCGGCCTGAGTTCGAACGCACGATGGCAATGCGCATGGAATTCCGCCACCAGCACCCCAAGTTCACGATACGCGACGGGGACCGGCATGCGGTTGGATAACGCATTGACCAGGCGCACACTGCGTTTTTCATGTCCGGGATGCTTGGGCAAGTGAGCTTTCGGTGTCGTAGCCTTGCCCAGGTCATGCACGAGCGCGGCGAATCGGACCTCCGGGCTGTCACTGAGTTGTGATGCCTGCTCGAGTACCATCATCGCGTGCACACCACAGTCGATTTCAGGGTGCCATTTCGCGGGCTGCGGAATGCCAAACAATGCATCCACTTCCGGGAACACGACCTTCAATGCGCCGCAGTCACGCAGCACACTGAAGAATACCTGTGGGCTGTCTCCCGAAAGCGCGGACTGTGTTTCCTTCCACACCCGGTCAGGCACCAACTCGTGCACCTCGCCAGCCCCGACCATGTCACGCATTTTCTGCAGGGTCTCATTCGCAACCTGAAACCCAAGCCTGGCAAATCTCGCGGCAAACCTCGCAACGCGAAGCACTCGAACCGGATCCTCGGCGAATGCATCCGAAATATGTCGAAGCTGCCTGGCATTGATATCGGCGACGCCGTTGTACGGATCGATGATCCTGCCGTCGAGGTCACGGGCGATGGCATTAATCGTCAGGTCGCGGCGGCCCAGATCCTCTTCGATACTGACGTTCGGCGACGTTTCGAAACTGAACCCGTGGTATCCGGTGCCGGTCTTGCGCTCGGTTCGCGCCAATGCATATTCCTCGCCGGACTGCGGGTGCAGGAACACGGGGAAGTCCTTGCCGACTTGGCGATAGCCCAATCCAATTAAAGTGTCCGGCGTCGCACCTACGACGCACCAGTCCCGTTCGCGCACCGGTAGTCCAAGCAGTTCGTCACGAACCGCGCCACCAACAAGGTAAACTTCCATGTAATCATTCTAGCTTTCTCACGGGCTGCGGGCGACTAAATTGCATTTTGCAAATGCCAGGGATCGATGCCGACGGACAACAGGGTCAAACGCCAAACGCTGGTCGTATGCCTTGCTATTGGTAGCGCTGATCGTTCTTGAAGGCTGCTATTACGTTCAGGCGGCGCGTGGGCAGTTCGATCTGATGAGGCGGCGGCGACCTGTTGAGGAAGTAATCGCCGATGCATCATCGCCAGAGCGGTTACGTCAGAGGCTCAGCATGGTCAGGGATGCCAGGCAGTTCGCAGTCGATGAGCTGCGGTTACCCGACAATGGAAGCTATCGGAATTACGCCGATGTTGAACGCGACTACGTTGTCTGGAACGTCATTGCTGCGCCGGAGTTTTCGCTAGATCCCAAGCTGTGGTGCTATCCGGTTGCAGGATGTGTTGCCTACAGGGGTTATTTTTCGGAAGCTAGTGCCAAAAAACTGGCGGACGATCTGGCATCCAGGGGATTCGACGTGGTGGTCGGTGGTGTTGCTGCCTATTCGACATTGGGTAGATTTGCCGATCCGGTGCTGAATACCATGATGCGCTGGGATGATACGGACCTCGTCGCAACCCTGTTTCACGAGCTCGCCCATCAAAAGCTCTACATAAAAGGTGACACAGAATTCAACGAGTCGTTTGCAACCACGGTTGCCGAAACGGGACTACGCCGATGGCTGTCAGTGCACGGTGAGCCGGAGGTGTTGGTTGCGCGAGAGCGGGGCCGGGCCGACTACGAGGCCGTGTTGCAACTTGCTTTGGCGGCACGCGGGAAACTCGAAGCACTGTATGCATCGGAACTCGACATGGAAGCGATGCGTGACAGAAAGCGGCAGATATTCGAGGCCCTTGCACGCGATGCGGACAATTATGACGGGACCGCAAATGGAGCCCGTAACTGGCTTGGCGAAACACTCAACAATGCGCGTCTTGCGTCACTTGGGCTTTACGAAGGCCGCGTCGCTGCGTTCAAGGTGATTTTGCACGACTGTGCAGACGATCTCAGCTGTTTTTATTCGCAGGCCGGCAACCTGGCAGAAATGAAAAGTGATGACCGCGACGCCGAGCTTGACCGGCTTGCTGCGTGCAGTAAGGGTGGAGCCTGACCCGTATCAATCGCTCCTCGCGATCCGGTCGGGCGACCCGGTTGCAACTACCACAGGCAGCCCGCTGGATACGCGTCGTGTCTCACCGGTCAGGCGCCAGTGAAAAATCACTGCGCTGGCCAATACCCGCCGCACGTATTCCCGGGTCTCATTGTATGGAATGTTCTCAATCCAGATCCGGGCATCGATGTCATCCGTCACCGGCAACCAGGAAGCGACATTGATAGGTCCGGCGTTATATGCCGCGGTTGCCAGAATCGGATTCTTGTCGAATCGTTCGAACATTTTGCCGAGATAGGTGGTGCCAAGACGAATATTACTGCCGGGGTTGATCAATGTGCTGACGCCGGAGTAGGGGAAGTTGATCTCTTTGGCCGTAATTCGCCCGGTGTCCGGCATCAACTGCATGATGCCAACAGCGCCGGCGCCCGAACGCACGTCACTCATAAAAAGGCTTTCACTCCGAGCGACACCGTAAGCCCAGCTCGGCGCTATGCCTGCATCGGAGGCGTACTGTTCGAAGGATTCCTCGTACGGGAGTGGATATCGGATATCGAGATCGTCGTACTCGCCAGCGCTGGCTGCGGAAGCAATCGCGCGCGAATGCCAGCCCCATCGGTGCGCAAGCAGCGCCGCCTGGGTTTTCTCATGCGCGCTCAGATCGTCGACGACGGCGTCCCATTCAGAACGACCTTTGCTGTCTTGTCCGACCAGGAATAACTCCCTGGCCCGCATGAGTGCCGGGTTCGTTTCGAGCGCTGCGAGCACAACGGGATCGTCAATGACCGGCAGATGACCAAAAGTGTAATTGACACCGAGATCGTCAGCCGCGAGGAATCCGTAGTAACTTCTTCGTGCGGAAAGTTGATGCAGAATCGACAGGGCATGATCCTCCTGTGCGATGCTGCGTAACGCCTGCGCATGCCAGTACTGCCATTCTTCTTCAGATTGTTCAGTCGCCGGCATTGCAGAAATGCTGTCGATTACGCGTTGCCAGTCGTGCGACCGAAGGCTGCTTCTTGCCGTCCAACGCCGAACCTCGGTGTTGACAGCTGCAGGTGGCAGATCGAGCAGGCCGTCGAGAGCCTGCAGCGATTGCCGGCGCGCGGACCACAATGCGATGTGCTGGGACGTGTCCGCGATCTGCTCATCGGAAAAGGCATATTTGTCTTTGAGGTTTCGCCACGCCAGCAAAGCGGTGTCGGGATCCTGGTAGGCCAATTGTTCGATCGCATACAGCAGTTGCTGTCGGTGAGTTGCGTCATCGGCGCGGGCCGTATGAGTCTCAAGGAATCCTGACGGGTTATCGCGTGCCGCCAGCCAGCGAGTCGCCTCATCCCGGTATCGAGGGTCAAGCTGTCCGGAAAGATACCGGGCGAGGGAGAATTCGCGGGCATCGATTGCCAGTACGTAACGGTCTCGATACCAATCAGTCCCAAGAAGCTGTTGCGTTCGCAAGTAGTCAAACACCGGATCGCACTCGCTTTCCTGACTGCGGCCGACCATCCACAGTTCGGATGCGCGATTGATGACGCGATCGTTACGTCCTGCCTGGATTTCTGCCTGAAGCGCAATACAGTCAAGCTTGGCGATCTGCAGGCCCTGGTAATACTGCTGGTATATGGCCAGGTAGTCCGTAAGACGGCCCATAGCCGCAAGTTTCAGGGCGTATGTGTATCGCAGGTCCCTGGCAGCCCTCATTGGGCCGTTCGCGGCAAGGAATTCGAGCACATCGCTTTCATCGCCGGCATCGAACTGCCTTTGGTTGACACGTGCCTTGAGATAAGCGGCACGAAGGTCCGGCCAGAGCATGTAATCTGAGAGCAGATCCTGCCGTTTTTCGACCGGCCCCCAGTTGCCCAGCTCTGCCTGTGGATACACCTCCACAAAGGCGGCTCGCTGCCGTTCCAGGCGCTGTGCGCTATCGGATGGCGCCGCCGATGCACTGCAGGACAGCAGGCTGCCCAGCAGTATGCTCACTACGACATAACGCACGAAATCTGGCACGGTCTTCTGCAAATTCCCGATTACTGCAATTCAGACGACAATAATAGGATGGCCCAAGTCCCGCAAGGGGGCGGCATTTGGCCGGGTGCAGAACTCTTTGCGTACGGCAGGACTAGCGTCTAGCGAATCTGCAACATCAGGACGCGATCTCCGCGTTGCACCAGCAGGAACAGAATCTGGTTGGTTTCCGCAATAGCACGCAATTGTTGCAGGTTCTGTACCGGTTGCCTGTTGACTGCGGTGATGACATCGCCAGCCCGAAGCCCTCGTTGCGCAGCTGGGCTGCCTGGTTCCACTTCGGTTACATCAATACCACCGCTGCTGGCTGCCGATGTGGCTGCGAACTGGGCACCCGCCAGTCCGGGGTGAATATCGGCACCGTCGCTCTGCGATACTGTCTGTTGTCCCAGAGTCGCTGTAACCGCCCGCGATTTGCCACCGCGCACGAATTCGATAGCCACCTGCTCGCCGGAACCCTTGAGGCCAATTGCGTTGGCCAGTTCACGACTGTTATTGATTTTCTTATTATTGACCTTGGTGATGATGTCATCGACATGCAGACCCGCCTGTTCCGCAGCCGATCCCGGTTCGATCGCGGACACCAATGCGCCGCTTTCGACTTCAGCGCCCAATGCTTTCGCACTCTCCGTATCGATCGTCTGAATGGATACGCCAAGAAGGCCGCGGCGCACCTCACCGAAATCCAGTATCTGGCGCATGATGGAACGGGCGATCTCCGAGGGGACCGCGAAACCGATACCTACGTTTCCGCCGGTGCGGCTGATGATGGCGGAGTTAATGCCGATCAGCTCTCCCTTCATGTTGACCAGCGCACCGCCGGAATTACCCGGATTGATCGACGCATCGGTTTGAATGAAATCCTCGTAGCCGTTGCGATTGATGCCAGTGCGGCCGAGCGCGCTGACAATGCCGGAAGTCACGGTGTGGCCGAGGCCAAACGGGTTGCCGATCGCAATGACAAAATCGCCAACCTGCACCTCGTTGGAATCACCGATAGGCAGATCCACCAGGCCTTTCGGATCGACCTTGATGACGGCGATGTCCGTTGCTGCATCAGAACCGACGACTTCGGCGTCGAGCGTCTGCTCGTTCAGCAGAGAGATCTGGATCTTGTCCGCGTTCTCGACCACATGATGATTGGTGAGAATATAGCCGTTCTTGGCATCGACAATGACTCCAGAGCCAGCGCTGGCGATCTCCTGCGAACCGCCGGGCATGTCAGGCAACCCGAAGAACCGCCGGAACATCTCATCGCCATAGGGCGAGCCCTGGTTCAGGGTCTGGCTGACGCGAATGTTGACAACGGCGGGAGCAACCTGCCTGACCAGAGGGGCAAGGCTTGGCAACGGTTGTCCGTCGACGCTGTCAGGCAATGCTGTCCAGCCGATGCTTGCCGGCAGCAGCAATAAGGCGACCAGTAGAAATCGAAATCGTGCACTCATCGTGGTGTCAACCTCGTCCATATTTTTCTGATACGCCATGAGCTTACTCCGCTAGCGCTGAATATTCAGTGAACAGCGATTTGCGGGTCTTTTACCCCGCAAGCCGAAGACACTGCCTGCGGGGCAAAGTTCCTTAAGACAGAGCGTGGTCGGGCTCTTGCACCGTTCACGCGGCTTCTACGGTGATCCGGCGCGCCTGCAAAATTGGCTTCTTCGGAATCGCAACCTCGAGAATGCCGTTTGCCGATTTTGCCGTGATATTTTCGGCGTCGGCCGATTCGGGCAAGCTGAATCGACGATAAAACTTGCCGCTCAGGCGTTCGATTCGATGCAAGCCATTGGCATTTTCGCTTTTCTCAGCGTATCGCTCTCCGGTGAGACTGAGTGCACCATTCTCCATGCTGATGGTAATGTTCTTCGGATCGACGCCCGGCAAATCGGCGCGCAGAACAAATCGATCATTCTCTTCAACTACATCGACCGCCGGAACATAGTCCGCGACGCTATTGCCATTGTCGTCCGTATTGGCAACGGCGAAACGACGTCCTGCAAGCTGTTCGAAGTCCCTTTGCAACAGGTTCATGAGGTTCCAGGGTTCAAATCTTGTAATGTGCATGCTGTTACTCCTCAAATTGATGATTGCTGCCTGATCGGGCAGCAGCTACTCGCATGACCCTGAAAATTGGGTCGGCGGATGCATTTTCAAGAGAGCGGTTTTAGTCAGAAAATGACCGGCAGGGAGGCCGGATCCGGTCCGGATTTACTTCACTTAATGCCACTAGATGTTGTGGAAATTTATTTTCACGAAAGTGTCATTTTTTTCCGCAGCATTTTAAAGAGTTTACTGCGCTATGTTGTATAAACTATTGTATTATAGAACAAAAATCGCACTGAAAAAAATACAACAAGGCCTTGACAGTCGCCGACCGCGGGCATAATCTTGTGCCTTGGTTGGCACAACATCTAGTGCCTGCAATAACGAACAAAGTAGCCAGTTTTGGCACTCGTCGCTTGGACTTAAAATAGCGGCGAGCGGGGAACTTTTCGCCCGGTCAAAAGTTGACCGGTCGAATCGCTTGGGGCCTCCGCCGTGACAAAAGGGGAGTCAGGGACCACATGAAGTCCGCAGTCAGTTTTGAAGCCAATACCGTAGCCGACATTGCCTTTCAGCCAGCATCGATAGACATCTGGGAAGCCAAATACCGCCTGGTCGCCAAGGACGGTCGAGCAATCGACGTCGAGGTCGACGATACTTACCGTCGTGTCGCCCGATCCCTCGCGGATGTCGAGGCTCAACCGCTGCGGGAGCAATGTTTCGAGGACTTCCTCTGGGCGCTGCGCCGGGGTGCCATCCCGGCCGGTCGCATCATTTCGAACGCAGGTGCGCAGGAGCATAAGCCAGCGACGTCCACGATCAATTGCACGGTATCCGGCACTGTGGCGGATTCGATGGACAATATTCTGAACAAGGTGCACGAGGCCGGGCTGACGCTGAAAGCCGGCTGCGGTATCGGCTACGAGTTTTCGACCTTGCGGCCTAAAGGCGCGTACGTAACCGGAGCAGGGGCCTACACGTCCGGCCCTCTGTCCTTCATGGATATCTACGACAAGATGTGTTTCACCGTGTCGTCGGCGGGAGGACGTCGCGGTGCGCAGATGGGAACCTTCGACGTCGGCCATCCGGATGTCCTGGACTTCATTCGTGCCAAGCGCGAGGACGGGCGCCTTCGGCAATTCAACCTGTCGCTGCTCATTACCGACGAGTTCATGAAAGCGGTGACCTCGGGTGCGACTTGGCAACTGGCATTTCCGGTCACTGCCAGGGAAGTGGAGCAGGACAGGCACGATGTAAACGATCCCAGCCAATTCATCTGGCGGGAGTGGCCTGAGCCGCAGAGTTATGTGCGCAATGCCGAGGGTCTGGTCGCTTGCAAGATATACAAGACCTTGCCTGCACGGCGCGTCTGGGATGTCATCATGGCATCGACCTATGATTTTGCCGAACCCGGCTTCGTGTTGATCGACAAGGTCAACGAGATGAACAACAACTGGTTCGTCGAAAACATTCGTGCGACGAATCCCTGCGGCGAACAACCGTTGCCACCATACGGTTCCTGCCTGCTCGGCTCCGTGAATCTGACCAAATTTGTGGTCGATCCGTTTACCCCGCAAGCTCGCTTCGAATGGGACGAGTTCCGCAAGGTCGTGCGAATCTTTACGCGCATGCTGGACAACGTCGTCGAGGTCAATGGACTGCCGCTGGCCCGCCAGCGCGAAGAGATTCAGCGCAAGCGCCGACATGGCATGGGATTCCTCGGCCTGGGATCGACTATCACCATGATGCGCATGAAATACGGCGATGCGCGCGCGGTAGCTTTCACCGACGAGGTGTCCAAGCAGCTGGCATTGGCGGGATGGGAAGCCGGACTGGAGCTTGCGAAGGAGAAAGGCCCGGCACCGATCATGAACGAACAATTCGAGGTTACGCCGGCGATGCTGGTGAAGCGCCCGGAAATGGTGGCTGATGGCTACAAAGTCGGTGACCGTGTTGTTGGCAAGGTACTGCACAGCCGTTACAGCCGGTACATGCAGCGTATTGCCGAAATAGCGCCGGACCTTGTGAACGAACTGGCCGAGGTGGGCGCCCGGTTTACACACCACAGCTCGATAGCGCCGACCGGCACAATCTCGCTGTCACTCGCCAACAACGCCAGTAATGGCATCGAACCGAGTTTCGCGCATCACTACTTCAGGAATGTCATCCGTCAGGGCAAGAAGACCAAGGAGAAGGTAAGCGTGTTCTCCTTTGAGCTGCTGGCCTATCGCGAACGGGTGAATCCCAAGGCAATGCCGGGCGGTGGTGAGGCTGAAGTCGGCAGTGACAGCCGGTTGCCGGATTACTTTGTGACCGCCGAGGACATCACGCCGGAAGAACATGTTGATATCCAGGCGGCGGCACAGAAATGGGTCGATTCTTCGATCTCGAAGACCGCCAACGTGCCGACGGATTACCCGTATGAAGATTTCAAAAACATTTACCTTTACGCGTATGAGCAAGGCCTGAAAGGCTGCACCACGTTTCGCTTCAATCCGGAGGCGTTCCAGGGCGTACTGGTGAAAGAGCAGGATCTCAAAAACACGCTCTACACATTCAAGCTGGAAGATGGCACCGAAGTCGAGCTCAAGGGTGACGAGGAAATAGAGTATGACGGTGAGGTGCACACGGCAGCCAATCTGTTCGATGCATTGAAAGAAGGTTATTACGGCAAGTTCTGATCGGGTGCAGAGCTTAAGGAACTGGTTCGGGAAAAGAGTCGGGATAAGGCAATATGAGCAGCAAGAAGATTGACAAAAAGATTGTCGGCTACGCGGTCAAGCAGGCCGACACCAAGGTCGACTCCAAGGTCGACTCCAAGGTCGACTCCAAGGTCGACTCCAAGGTCGACTCCAAGGTCGACAATAAGGCCGAGATCAAGGCGGACAACAAGGTCGATGCCAGCAAGAAACCCGAGTATCGGCGCGAAGCATCAACTGGCACGCGTGCGGAAGTCATACGCATGCACGAGAAGCTCGAGCGGCCGGAAATGCTCATCGGTTCGACCTACAAGGTCAAGACGCCGATATCCGATCACGCCATGTACGTGACCATCAACGACATTATCCTCAATGAAGGCACCGAGCACGAGAAGCGCCGGCCATTCGAGATTTTCATTAATTCCAAAAACCTCGATCACTATCAGTGGATAGTGGCATTGACGCGTATTATCTCTGCGGTATTCCGCAAGGGTGGCGACGTAACGTTCCTGGTCGACGAGTTGAAGGCGGTATTCGATCCGCGCGGTGGTTACTGGAAGCCCGGCGGCAAGTTCATGCCATCAATTATTGCGGAGCTCGGCTATATTGTTGAGAAACACCTGATCTCGATTGGATTGCTCGCAAGACCCAAGCTGGACGAAGGTCAGCAAAAGCTGATCAAGGAGAAGCGCGAGGAATTCGAGGCCAGTCATCGTCAACAGGACGCTTTCTCGAAGAGCAGCTATCCGGAGGGTGCGCAACTTTGCACCAAGTGCAGTACTGCCGCGGTAATCATCATGGACGGCTGCATGACCTGCCTCAGCTGTGGCGATTCCAAATGCGGTTAGCAGCCCGCCCCTGATTCAATCTGCCGATCAGCGCTCCTGACGCTGTAGTAGTATCGCTGCCGTGACTTTAGCGACAGCGATTTGATGCGCCTAGCCTACATCATTCTGAGCTATCTGCTGGCTCCTGTATATGCAATGTACTGGCTGTTCCGGGGCCTGGCGGAAAAAGCGTATTGGGATCGATTCGGCCAGCGTTTCGGTTTTGGCTACCCACAACTGCCGGCCGGAACGATCTGGATCCATGCAGTATCGGTCGGCGAAGTGCAGGCGACCGCGCCGCTGGTGCGGCAGCTGGCAAAGCGTTTTCCTGACCGGCGAATGCTGGTAACCACCGTTACTCCTACCGGTGCCGCCCGCGCGCAAGCGCTTTTCGGCCAAAAAGTTACGCATTCGTATGTTCCTTATGAAGTGCCATTTGCCGTTGACCGTTTTTTCGCTGCGGTCAAACCAGCTATGGCACTGATCATGGAAACCGAGATCTGGCCAAATCTGTACCGTGCCTGTGGCAAGAGGAATATTCCGCTGGTACTGGTGAGCGCGCGAATATCGCCAAAATCAGTGGGCAAGTATCGCCGCTGGCTGCCCTTGTTTCGCGAGACACTTTCGTTCGGCATTGTCATTGCGGCCCAAAGTGAAGCGGATGCGGAGCGATTTCGGTCACTCGGGGCAAATCCTCAGCGTACGTCGGTCACCGGTAACATCAAATTCGACATAGAGTTGCCAGCGGACCTGCAGGATAAAGGAGCAAAACTTCGATCACAGCAGTTCGGCGATCGGCCGGTATGGATCGCTGCCAGTACCCATGATGGCGAAGAGGATCAATTGCTCGATGCGCATGCCCGATTGCGGAAAACGCTACCCGATGCGTTACTCATCCTTGTGCCGCGCCATCCGGACCGCTTCAGCGGTGTGGCCGCAAATCTGAATCGTCGCGGAATCAAATTTGTTGCGCGCACGCAAGGTGCGACTTGCACGCCTGGCACCGAAGTCTTTCTCGGTGACACAATGGGCGAGGTGCCGCTGTTTTACGCCGCCAGCGATATAGCGTTTGTCGGCGGCACACTCGTGCCAGTTGGCGGGCACAATATGCTCGAGCCAGCGGCCCTCGGGTTGCCAATCGTGACCGGGCCGTACCTGTTCAATACGGAAGATATCGCCGAGATGTTTTCCAGCGTCGGCGCATCCTTGCTGGTACACAATGAAATCGAG
>JAHKKM010000302.1 GCA_020027645.1 Pseudomonadota bacterium | reverse complement strand
CGCGGTTGAACAGTGACACCTGGTGCCCGCGGCGCAGGAATTCGCTCACCATGTGCGGACCGATGTAGCCGGTACCGCCAAGCATCAGGATGCGCAACGAGTTTTTTGCTGGCACATCTGCCGCGCCTGCGATCGAGATGCCTGCGATACCCGGGATTGTTCCGCTTGCTGCTATCGCTCCGCCGACCAGACCTGCCCTGATGATTTGTCTTCTTGTTTTATTCACTGCTCGATCCGGATGTGAAAAGTGAGTTTCAGCAGTTTATGCGACAGCAACGCGATTCGCCAATCGGGGTCAGACCACCATTTCCGGCAATTGTGGCCGGAACACGATTTGGTTGGTAATGGTGGTCTGACCCCGATTGTTACGTTTGCCGGAAATGGTGGTCTGACCCCGATTGTTATCGGTACCGGTTCATGACTTTCGCCAGCGTCTCCTTGCCCGGGTTCAGTTCCTCGTAAGAAATCGACGCGAGCGGCCGCTCGATGGTGCCCGACAGCGCGTGCATATCGGCGGATTCCTCGTCGATGTACAGCAGCCCGGTAATGATCTCGCCCCGCCTGACACTGCCTCTCAGGAACGAGAATGCCTTGGCACGTGTGCGCGTAACTCTTGGTTGAGCCTTCGTGATCGTTGAAGGTCACGCAAGGACTGATCACATCCAGCAGCGCGAAGCCCTTGTGCATCAGCGCGCCCTTGATCAGTGGTACCAGCTGCTCTTTGTCGCCCGAGAATCCGCGCGCGATGTAAGTCGCGCCGAGACCGATCGCGGTGCTTACCGGGTCGATCGGCATCTGTTTGTTTGGCGCGCCTTTCTTGGCCGTGGAACCGACGTCGGCCGAGGCCGAAAACTGTCCCTTGGTTAGTCCATAAACACCATTATTTTCAATGATATAGCACATGTTCAGGTTTCGCCTGATCACGTGTGCGAACTGTCCCATGCCGATGGACAGCGAATCGCCGTCGCCAGACACGCCGATGTAGGTCAGGTCGTGATTTGCGGCATTCGCCCCGGTAGTCACCGAGGGCATGCGGCCGTGCACCGAGTTGAAGCCGTGCGACTGGCTGACGAAGTAGGCCGGTGTCTTCGACGAGCAGCCGATACCGCTCATCTTGGCCAGGCGGTGCGGCTCGAGGCCAAGTTCGAATACCGCCTGGATCAATGCCGCGGTAATCGAATCATGACCGCAACCGGCGCATAGCGTGGAGACTGCGCCCTCATAGTCACGCACGGTCAATCCGAGTTTGTTCCTTGGAATCTTCGGATGCGTGACTTTCGGTTTGGCTATGTAACTCATGTCCTTACCTCGAACCTGCGGCCTATGCCGCCTGGCCCTTGGCCAGTTCTGCAAGAATGCGTTTCACGACGAAGCCGGCGCTGAGCGGCATGCCGTTGTAGTGCAGCATCGGTATCAGCTTGGCCGGATCGATTTCCAGGTCCAGCGTCAGCAAGGACCGCAACTGTGCATCGCGGTTCTGTTCGACAACGTAAACGTGATCGTGTTTGTCGATGAAATCGCGCACGGCGTCGGAAAACGGAAACGCCTTGACGCGGCAGTAATTCAGTCCGATATTTTTTTCTTTCAATCGCAACAGTGCTTCGTTGACGGCCCCGTCACAGCTGCCAACCGAGACGATCGCGTTGCGATTGAATTTCGAGTAGCGGATTGCCGGCTCCGGCACCAGCTTTCTTGCGGTTTCCCACTTGACCAACAGCCGGTCGACGACTTCCTGGTACTCGTTCGAGTCCTCGGTGTAGCCGCCGTACTTCGAATGGCCGGAACCACGGGTGAAATACGATCCCTTCGGGTGCACTCCGGGCAGCGTGCGGTAGGGTATGCCGTCGCCGTCGGTGTCCATGTACCAGTCGTTCATGCCGATATCGAGATCCGACAGCACCATCACCGGCGTCTGCAGACGATCGGCGAGATCGAATGCGTCCAGTGCGCTGTAGAAGCACTCTTCGGGATTCGCTGGAAACAGCAGAACGTGGCGGGTATCGCCGTGGGATGCATAGGCACAGGCAATAAAATCGCATTGCTGCGTGCGTGTCGGCATGCCGGTTGACGGCCCGGTGCGCTGCACATCGAAAATGACTGCGGGCAGCTCTGCGTAATAGGCGTAACCGAGAAACTCGGTCATGAGCGAAATGCCGGGACCGCTGGTCGGCGTAAATGCGCGCGCGCCATTCCAGGTGGCGCCCAGCACGACACCGATAGCGGCAAGCTCGTCCTCTGCCTGCACGATGCAGAACTTCTTCCTGTCGGTTCCCTCTTCCATTCGGAACTGCTTGCAGAATGACTTGTACGCGTCCATCAGCGAGGTCGACGGGGTGATGGGATACCAGGCACCGACTGTCGCACCGGCGTAGACGCAGCCGAGCCCGGCAGCGGTATTGCCGTCGATCATGACATGCCCTTTGGTCTTATCCATTGCCTTGACCGTGACCGGCAACGGACAGGCGAAATTCTCTTTCGCGTAGTCGTAACCGAGGCGGATGGCATCCTGGTTCTGTTTGACCAGGTGCTTTTTCTTCGCAAAGGTCTCTTCGAGCAAGGCGGTGATGATGTCGAGATCGATATCCAGCAACGCCGCGAGGACGCCAACGTAGGCGACATTCTTCATCAGGATTCTTTCGCGGGCGCCTTCGAAATGCTCGTTGCACAGCCGTGACAATGGCACGCCGAACACCGTGATGTCGTCCCGCGACAGCAGGCGGCTGCGCGGCCAGGTCGAGTCGTACACCAGCCAGCCGCCGCTCGCTACTTCTGCAAGGTCCTTCGCATAGGTCTGCGCATTCATCGCCACCATGATGTCGACACGATCGGATCTCGCCTGGAAACCCTCACCCGTGACCCGGACCTCGTACCACGTGGGCAGGCCCTGGATGTTCGACGGAAAATAATTCTTGCCAACAACCGGAATTCCCATGCGAAAGATGGATTTGAGCAACAGACCGTTGGCACTGGCCGAGCCGGTACCGTTGACTGTTCCGATCTTGACGACGACATCGTTGACTCTGGACACGAACACCTTACCTCAGAGGAAATCTGCAGCCGACGCTGCAGTAACACCCGGATTGAACAGCCACTGCCGACACCAATTCTCGCCTATGCCGCGGATACTTTCTGCCGTCGCGGCGCAGGCAGCGACTCGTTGCAGGCATACGGAATCAGCACCGTCGACTTCTGCATGTCCCAGGCGCCGGTCGGACAGCGCTCGGCGCACAGGCTGCAGTGCACGCACAGGTCTTCGTCCTTGACCATCACCCGGCCAGTCTGCGGCAGCGCTTCCGATACATAGAACGGCTGGGCAAGATTTTCTGC